>JAITWF010000069.1 GCA_031285415.1 Deferribacteraceae bacterium | reverse complement strand
GGTTAGCTCTTCAGATAGCTATAACCTTTATTGCGCCGTATACCGACGCCGCAAACCTGTTGAAACTACCAGAGATCGGTGCCATACGCACAGCTGGTGTGGCAATATTTGCTATCTCTATATCGCTTATGATCTTTAGCGCAATCAAGCTGGGAAACTTATTCAGCAAGAGTATCAACGTGCAACGAGAACATCGGCTTATCACCGACGGTATCTTTAGATTTTTGCGCCACCCATGGGATGTGGGGGTGATCCTATTCGGCTTCGGTATCTCCCTTTGCTTCTTATCGATCATCGCATTTATACTCTCTATTGGGCTTGCTATCACCTATCTATGGCGGATTCGAGAGGAGGAGGCGTTTATGGAGGCGGAGTTTGGCGACGATTGGCGTGAGTATAAGGGTAGAACGAAGAAGATGGTGCCGTTTCTTTACTAAAAAGGAGAGATATATGCGTTATTTCTTAGTAATAGCTACATTGCTAGCATTAGGTGGCTGTATCACAGGTCAGCAGGCGGCGAGTATTAAAGATGTTGTTAGCGGATTATATGCTGGTGGTGGTAGTGCGCAAAATACGGCGGTAAGTAACTCTTTAGTGCCATCAACAGAGGAGATCGCCGCTGGCTTAAAGGAGGCACTCAAAGTAGGCTCGAAAGACGCAGCCTCTGCACTCTCCGCCTCTGGTGGATACTATAAAAACGACGCATACAAGATATTATTGCCACCAGATGCCGAAAAGATCGTAACGAATATATCGAAGATCCCTGGCGGTCAAAGAATGCTAGACGATGTGGTGCTTCGCATAAACAGCTCCGCAGAGAGTGCCGCTAAGACTGCTGCACCGATCTTTGTGGATGCGATCTCTGATATGTCTATTACCGATGCTGTGGGAATACTAAAGGGGAGCGATACCTCCGCAACGGAGTATCTTAAATCCACTACCACTACAGATCTTAAAGACGCCTATCGCCCATATATGCAGGAGGCACTTGCAGAGCCGTTAGTCGCAGGTATATCAGCAGATAAGTCGTGGAATACACTTAAAACGAGCTATAACAAAGTTGCAGGTTCATTTGTTGGGTCGTTTGCTGGGATGGAAACTGTTGAATCAGATCTTGATGAATATGTGCTAGATCAGGCGATTCAGGGGATGTTTGGCGAGGTAGCTGTGCAGGAGAAGGAGATACGAGCAAACCCGATGGCATACACATCTGATATTATACAGAGGGTATTCGGTTATGCAAAGGCGGAGAGAAATTAACCCAACCTCCGTAATGACGGCACCATCAGAGCCACAACCCCAATAGCGGTGCATAGCACGCCACTTATAACGAATAGCAGCATAATGCCCAATGCGTCGCCGATAAATGTAGTCACCACAAGGGCTAATATCGATGGCGCAAGGCTTAAGTTGGTGTATAACGTAAAGACTCTGCCGAGCATATCAGGCTCTATATTTGTCTGCAAGATAACCGTTATAGGTGTGCTTATCATCGGCATAGTGACGCCCATAATAAGAGCTAGCCCCACAAAGATTATAAACCCTGTCGCTGGCAGTAGCCCAGTGATTAACATCATTAGACCGAATATTATATATGCTGCGCATATTGTAAGAACTTTGCGTTTATTTTCACCAATAACGCCTAGAACAGCCGCTCCAGCAATCATCCCTATCCCAAACGCTACCTCTACAATGCTCATCTCCGCCGCTCCCCCCTTAAAGTAGTCAAAGGTGACGAGTGGGGCAAGCACCCCTGCTGGCATAAATGAGAATACGCATAGTACGTACGTTAGCATAAGGATCGATAGCGGTTTATTGCTTAAGATCGCCTTTAGACCATCTTTCATCTCTTGTATAACGTTTGTATCGGCATATTCACGTACAGGATTTGGGATCTTGACTAGTAGTAGGGTGATGGAGGCGATGACGGCGCATATTACGTCGATAGACATCGCTACCTCCATCGAGGAGATGGAGATGAGTATCGCCCCAAGGGCTGGCCCTGCCATCATGGAGATCGATTGTAGCACCTGATTGACAGCTGATACTCTGGTAAGCTGCTCCTCTGGCGCAATAAGGGGGACAGACGCCTGCATAGCTGGCATATAGAAGCCGCTACCAATAGAGCGAATCGCTAAGGCAATGTATATATGCCAAACTTCAATCATTCCAAAGTGGTATAGAATCGCAACTATGAGGGAGAAGAGGGCTATCGTTAGATCGCTTATGATCATTATCGCTTTGCGGTTGAATCTATCCACCCAAACGCCGATAAATGGAGCGAGTAATACTTGTGGAAGCATTGCCGCAATAGAGGCTATTGCTAGAACAGAGACAGAGCCTGTCTCTTTGGTGAGCCACCAAACAAGGGCAAACTGCACCATAGAGCTACTTAGGAGGGAGAGTGCCTCTCCAGACCAGATTACTGCAAATGTTAACTTCCAACGATTCATGATACTACCAACTTCTTTAAAACTACGTCCTCGGCAGGGCTCGAACCTGCTACCTACAGATTAGGAATCCTGTGAGTTCGGTTCATAATCCACGTCCAGTAGCCGTTTCAGGGCTTGTGTTATTTTCTTGGTACGGTTTTGGTACGGTATCGCCCAAAACTCACTACCAGTAAGGGAAAACGTCCTCGGTAGGGCTCGAACCTACTACCTGCAGATTAGGAATCTGCCGCTCTGTCCAGGTGAGCTACGAGGACAAGGGTTTTCACGTTTTAGATCTTGCAAAACCTTGTTATTGCTGGATATTGCGAAAATCTACTTTTAAGAGCTGAATTATAAAAGAAATCGGTTGGATTATCAAGTGTTTCTTTTTGCAATATAATCAAGCAACTTTTCTGCCATATTTTTTATTTCTGTTGCCTTTAGATTTATAGTATTTTTGTTTAAGTTATAGTTATTCATCTCTAATACTTGTTCAAGCCAATACTTATGTAAATATTTTGTTTTGTAATATGCAGAAATTCTGTTTTTAACAGTCAAGACGCTGTCCCAGTTCATGTGTGTACCATCTAAGTGTTCATGATAGCAATATGAAACAAACCAAGATGCACCCATAGTTGTCAATTCTTTTCCACCATTAAATGAAAATGTATGTCTTGCCATATCAACACTACCTCGATTCAAATAACTTGATTACATCAATATTTAGTAGGTCTGCAATGCTAAAAACGACTTCGAGAGAGGGTTTTCCACCAGTGGCGGTTTCAATTTTGCCGATATGGGAAAGGCTCAGATCGAGCTTTTCCGCTAACTCTTCTTGTGTAAGCCCATTTTTATTTCTGTAATAGGCTATATTTAAGCCCAACTGTCTATATTTTGCTGAATGATCTGCCATACTTCACCTTCGAGCAGTCTAAGCGATAGTATGAAATATTTTAATAGATTGACAGTGAATAATTATTCATTTAAAGTCTATAAAAGTGCATTGACAATCTGGTAAAGAGGGAGAAATGAGCAATAAGCCAAAAGAAAAGATGAGTGATGAAAAAAGAGCTATTCTACTTAATGTTCTAACGCTATTCAATAGTGGCACTGCAACAGAAGAAGAGCTTGAAGAGGCGATGGCTCTAGCCAAAAAGCACATTCCTGCCGAAAAATGGATGGAAAGAGCTTTAGGCAGGAAATATCTTGAAGAGAACGGCTGGGATACATCGGAGTTGGATTGAGCAATAAAATATCACACCATCCGATTCTTCTTAAACCGCATTAGATCTCCGTATCTATAGTAATATTTACCAGTTGTTTTGTCATAAACAGGTGGAATCAAGCCTTTCTTAGCCCAGTTGCGCAACGTATTGGGGGATTTCAAGCCAAGCACAGCGGCGGCTTTTGGTGTGTTCAATAGATCATTATCACTATAAGTATTGCGATCTTGCGGATCAAACCTGAGGATAACTTTGTCTGCCAGCTTTTCCGCAAGTATACTTGCAAAATCATTTATCAACTCTTCAAGATTTTTTTTGCATAATACGCCTCCATTCAATGGAGAATTGCTTTGTGGTTTAGGGTTTGTGGGGGAACATTCAGGAATTTAGCCCGCCCAAGTTCCTCTTGGGTGGGTCGCAGGGAGAAATGGGGTGGCGATAGCCCCAGATACTATTTGACAAAGTGTGTTTATTGAGATAGATTCTAGCTATCTTTTACGCATTCGGTGCGAACTTCTCACATAAGTGAGTTGCCCAGCTACAATGTGTTGGCATAAGTCAACACGATAACGTAGGCATTTTTTCACATACCATATTGACTTTACACAAATTACGAGCTAGGATTGAGAACTTTCCACGCTTTATGCGGACTTTCG
>JAITWF010000022.1 GCA_031285415.1 Deferribacteraceae bacterium | reverse complement strand
CTTTAAATCAAAAAGGGGTGAACTATGAGTATGGAAAAGATAGCCGTCATCGGCGGAGGAGCCTGGGGAACGGCTCTAGCCTCACTAGCTGCCGAATCTGGACGCCCAGTCGAGCTATATGCTCGTGAAAAGGGCGTTATCGACAGCATTAACGATAGTAATGAAAACAGTTTATTCCTTAAAGATATGAAACTTAATCCGACCGTTACCGCTCGATATATGGACGATCTATCGAGCTGCGACGCTCAATACATAATATGGACAGTGCCTACACAGTTCTCTCGCTCTGTAGCTCGCCAATATAGCGCACTTTTGAAGGGTAGATATATCCTCAACGCCTCCAAAGGGATCGAGATCGATACAGGTAAACTTGTGGTACAAACCCTCGCAGAGGAGATCGACGCAAAGTTTGCAATCCTATCGGGCCCCTCATTTGCTAAAGAGGTCGCTCTTAAAAAGCTCACCGCCGTTAGTTTAAGCTCTAACGATCCAGAGGTAGCAAAGTGGTGGCAGCGTGAGCTATCTTGCGACTACTTCCGTGTATATACCGCCTCCGATATGGTGGGGCTAGAGGTTGGCGGAGCGGTGAAAAACGTTATCGCTATCGCTACAGGGCTTTCAGACGGTATCGGCATGGATGATAACGCCAGAGCTGGCATTATCACACGTGGACTTGCCGAAATAGCACGCCTTGGCATATCGTACGGCGCACAGAGGGAGACCTTTTACGGCCTTGCAGGGCTTGGCGATCTCGTTTTAACCACCACTGGCGACAAAAGCCGCAATCGTCAAGTCGGTAAACTCCTTGCAGAGGGGCTTACCGTAGAGGATATACAGAAAAAGTATAACTCCGTCGCCGAAGGGGTATTCACCGCAAAGGCTGTATACCTAGAGGCGCAGAGACACAATATCTCCATGCCTATCTGCACAGAGGTGTATAGAATTATCTACGAGGGGAAGAACCCTATCGAATCGGCAAACGACCTTATGCGCCGCCCACTTCGCCCAGAGGAAGATGAGACGATATGATAGTTATCTTAGATGGCAACTCGATCGCCTATAGGGCGTACCACAAGGCTCCGCCGCTCTCTGCACCAGATGGCACCCCCACAGGCACGGTTCATCTATTCTTTAATATCCTAGAGAGGGTGCGCCAAACGTTGAAACCGTCACAGATAGTGGCGGTTTTTGACGCTAAAGGGGAGACCGAACGACATAGAAAGTATCCTGCATATAAGGCGAACCGTGAGGCTATGCCCGAAGATCTCGTGGCGCAGATGCCTATAATTCGTGAGCTACTCCCCCTCATGGGGATCCCAGTCTATCATCAGACAGGGATAGAGGCGGATGATATTATCGCTACGCTTGCAAAAAAATCAACCGAACCTGTAGCTATCGTTACGAAAGATAAAGATCTCTTTCAGCTAGTGAACGACAATATAAAGATCTACGATGATCAATCTGGCACCCTTTTAGGGGCAAATGAGGCGAAGGCGAAGTACGGCGTATTGCCAACCGAGATCTTAAGCTATCTATCGCTACTCGGCGATAAATCCGACAATATCCCTGGCGTGTTAGGCGTTGGCGAGAAGACGGCAGCGAAGCTTATCAGCGAATACGGCTCGCTAGACAACCTCTACGCCAATATTAACGACCTCAAAGGCAAAGTGAAAGAAAATTTAGAGCGTGATAAGGCACAAGCGTATATTGCGATGGATCTTATCTCGCTGATAGATATAAAAGATCTTGCAGAGCCTGTTATAAATGACGATAAGAACGCCCTTATGGAGCGGTTCTCTGCCCTTGGTATGCGTGCAGTGGCTGCAAAGGTCAATACAACGGTAGAGGAGGCAACACCGCAGCCTTTGCCAGCTTTCAAGCCGTGCATGGAGGGGGTAGTCGCAAACCCTACACACTTTATCGCCGTCGATAATGAGCTATTCGTAACGGATGGCGAAACGTACGATAAATTCAACAGCCACACAATCCCTGATAATGCGCACTTTTACGATCTAAAGGCGTTCATAAAGGCTACAGGCAGCACGTTTCAGGGAGCGAAAGATTATCTACTGATGAGCTGGCTCTGCGACCCAGATAGCGGTACGATTCATAAAGCGAAAACAGAGCAGATAGAGGAGTTTATCCCAAAACTTCTATATATGGCAAAGGATATAGAGACTAAGCTAGAAAAATTAGCACTAACAACGCTTTACACCGATATAGAGCTACCCGTATCGTACACATTAGCCCAGATGGAGCTTAGTGGCATTGCAATCCGCCCAGAGCGTGTGCAGGCTATCGCCAATACGCTAAAGCAGAAGATCGGGCAGGTAGCGTCGAAGCTCATCAATCGGGCGCAGTACGATATAAACTTAAACTCACCGAAACAGCTTGCAGAGTATCTGTACGATAGATTAAATATCCCACAGCTTGCAAAGAGCAATCGGTCGACGGCGGAGGATACCCTCAAGGAGCTTGCCGCCGCAAACCCTGAACATAAGGAGATGATCGAGGAGATCCTCCTATACCGTGAGTACTCCAAGCTGCTCTCGACGTACACACAGCCGCTACTCGACGCTGTGGCGGCGGATGGCAGGATTCACACCACATTCAAACAAACAGGCACAGGCACAGGACGGTTATCTTCCGTTAATCCTAACCTACAAAATATCCCTGCACGTGGTGATGTTGGTAAGGTTATACGCTCGGCATTCGTCCCTAAAGAGGGGTACAGCCTTGTATCGCTAGACTATTCGCAGATCGAGTTGCGCATATTGGCGCACCTTTCTGGCGATACGAACCTTATATCGGCATTTCAGCATGGGAAAGATATCCACACACTCACAGCGATGAACATCTTTAATCTACCAGAGGCTGACGTTACGCCAGATGTACGCAGGCTTGCAAAGGCTGTCAACTTTGGGATAGTGTACGGTCTATCGCCGTTCGGACTCGCTAGAGATACAGGGATCTCGCCGAAAGAGGCAAAATCGTTTATCGATGCATACTTTGCGCTATACTCAGGCGTTAAAACATATATTTCAAACACGATTGCAGATACTAGGGAGCGTGGATATTGCGAAACGGTGCTTGGGCGCAAGCGATTCTTCCCCGAGATCACAAGCCGCAACGGACTGAACCGTCAGCGTGCAGAGAGAGCCGCAATAAACGCCCCTATACAGGGGAGTGCCGCCGATATAATCAAGGTCGCCATGCTTCGCTGCATTGAAATGATTAAAAGGGAGCAGTTCAACGCCACAATGAGCCTACAGATACACGATGAGCTGATCTTTGAGGTGAATGAGAGCGAGGCGAACCGCTTCCTAGAGTGCGCTAGAGTAGAGATGGAGGGGGCGTTTTCGCTAAATGTGCCGCTCTCTGTGAATGCGAGTGTTGGTGCCGATTGGGGGCAGCTGTGAAAAACAAAGTCTATACCGTACTAAAAGAGAATATGGCGTTAAAGAAGGAGCTAGAGAGCCTCGTAAACCTGATAAAGGAGAACGAATCGAAGCATAAAGGCTTTCAGCTGGTGGAGGATGCCTTTCTCACCGCCGAATCGGTCGGCGATATCGACGGCAAAGCCCTTCGCTACATGGAGGAGATCTTTGATATCGACAAGGCGGTACTATTTATCGATAGCAACGCCTTAAAGATCGATAATCTATCAGATCCTAATCTCGTACGAGTAAAGTACACGAATGAAAAGACACTAAAGTACGCCTTTGTAGAGAGACGTCCATACTTCGGTACATATCTGACAGGTCTTATCAGCGATTTTCATATTATGGATGAGATCGGCTCATACCTGATCGCCCCTATCGTAGAGGATGGCAAGGTGATCGCAAGCCTAAACCTATATAGCAGAAACCCAGAGAAGCTCTCTGGCGACGCACACTCAGATTTTATACGGGAGCTTATAATCAGGATCGGTATCGCCCTGCGAAAGCTTCATCATGCGCAAACGATCTTATACTTCGCCCAGTACGACTTCCTCACAAAGGTCTACAATAAGGCGATGATGCACTCACTTCTATTCAAATTTATCGATAGATACAAGTATATCGACGCTCCGTTCTCCTTTATCCTGATGGATATGGATAACTTCAAGGAGTTGAACGACACACATGGGCATATCGTGGGCGACGAGGTTCTCTTTGAGGTAGCAACAGGGATCAAGGCACTTCTCAATGATAGTGAGGTGTTTGGCAGATTCGGTGGCGACGAGTTTTACGCTATGGTAAATCTAAACAACGCCGCCGACGTGAAGTCGCTCTTTGCAAAGATTGTCGCAATGATCGACGAGATCGCTAAACGGTTTAATATGGTGGGCAAGCTCGGCATATCGGGTGGATTTGTGTGCGTGCCGAAAGATATAGATGTGTACAAGAGCGACCCGATCGATATCGTCAAGATGGCAGACGTGGGGTTATACCAATCTAAAGCCTCTGGCAAGCGGATCTGTAGCGCATATATAGTATAACCACTAGCACAAACATTATCGTCTGCGCTATCGCAATGCGCATGGTGGGCGATCCCTCCATGCCGTTCACCACGACGTGCAGCAGGTTTGCGCTTGTATTATTAATAAAATGCACCGTCATGCCGCTCCATAGCGATCCCGATATTCGATATTGCCACCCCAGCTGTACTCCGAATAGAAAGGAGCTAAAGAGTATTATCAATGCTGATATTGTAGCTCCCGTTAGCGATTGATCACCGTCTATATAGTTTCGTATTGGCATTATCGCATGCCAGATTCCAAATAGTAGAGCGGCAAAGAGATTCGCCCTTGCAAACGACCACTGCCGCTCCCCTAGCCTAATGAATAATCCACGAAATATGCCATCCTCCATCACAACATTTATAATATTGCCGACAATGCAGATGATAACAAAGGCTACGCCGCTATTTAGTAGCGTATTCCCCATAATCTGATAGCTTGTAACGTAGAACTGTAGCGAGGGTTTCCCCCCTTGCATATACGCTATAGCGATCTCTACAGTATATGCCGTCAGATAGGCGATACCTGCGATTGCAAGCCCACTAAGCACCCCATGTAGCCGATGTTTTGCATTAAAGATATCTCTGGCGACGATAAGTAGAAGCGCAACGCCAGCTAGCTTATGCACAAATAGCTCGCCAATTATCCCCTGATCTGTGCGAAGAATGAAACTATCTATTATGCGTAATATTAATATAACGAGGAAGAGTGAGAGGATTCGCTTCATTACATCCTCCATGCAAAGACAAATTGCACACGGTCAAAGCCCCACGTGCGCTCATATTCGCTTGTAATTGGGTCTTCGAGACCGTTTGAGAACTTCAAGATCGTCATAAGCGACCATCTATCATTAAATTTGTAGTTTGCCATAAGGGATATATCCATCTTATAGCCGATCTCCCTCACGCTGCCGCTACCACTTTCAGCGTTATAGAGGGGCAACCTGCCAGAGAACTCCACCCCTACGAGATCAAGCTTTTCAGGCATTGTATATCCGATAAAGGTGGTGAACCTGTGATTAAAGGTGTTCTGATTCATCCCCTCATCACCCAGATAGTACCAGAGGTCGTCCCCCTCTGCCCTTGTGTAGGCAAAGTAGTTTAGCTCGTTGTAGATCTGCGCTATAAAGCGGTTCCAAGCATATTGCAGAGTGCCGCCAACGTGGATATTATAGGCAACGCCGTCTAGCCCCCACCCGTTCACACCATCATCTTGGTCATCGGCGTCTGCTCGTTTATTCAACCCAAGCCCCACAAGCTCGACTATGCCTAGTGGATGGTAGTTCCACCCGATATTTAGCTGTGAGCCAGCAGATAGCGATAGAAATGGGGCGGCACTGTATACAATATCGCCTGCGATACCAGCCCAGATAGGGGAGAGGCTATTATCAACCTTTAGCTCTATATCGCCGTAGCGTTCACGAGCCACAAGATCGTACGACATCTCGCCATATGTAGAGGTGTAAAGGTACGAGTCCATGCTTGCATATGCAGAGTTGAGCAGTAGAAAGATAAAGATAAAAACTTTCATTATAGATCTCCTGAATATTGATACGTTTTTATTCAGGTTTTATGCGAAAAAGTAAATTCCCACTTACGGTTAGATGGCGTACCTAATTACGGTTAAACTACTCTCCACGCACCAATGCCGATAGGGCAAAACGCCCTGCTGCACCAGTTTTGCGATAGATTCGCTTTAGATGAACCTGCACAGTGTTGACGGCGATATCAAGAGCGATAGCGATCTCCTTATCAGTCTTGCCCGATAGGAGTATCTCAACAACCTCCCTCTCTCGTGGCGTGATCTCATATTTCGATATAAATGCGGCAGATAGCCCTGCCTCTGCCGTCCATACAGGCGGCGTTCTTGCAAGCGACTGCGCAAAGCGTAGCGACTCATATGCTACGGATAGCTTTACATATAGGTAGAATACAGACATATTAAGGGCTAAGATTAAGGTGCCAAAAACTCCACCGAATAGCATGACGCTACTGCTATCAGCGTTTAATCGACTGCTTGCAGCAATAGCCACCAATCCTGCAATAGGAGTGAATATTGTGAATAGCGTGAACGATAACGGCGTATTCACCGCCATATTTCGAGCTATGCGATAGTAGAATAACGTCCATAATAGCAAAATTAGCGCTTCAATAACCTTAAAGGCGTACATCTCTAGCGAGAATGATGGTGGTAGTGTGCCGATAACGGCATAGGCGTAGGCACCTAAGGTGTAGTTTAGGAATTGAAGGATAACGTTCAGATATATCGCACTAACTATAGGGCGAGTCAGGTCGCCAAAATCATCATTATCCTTCGATTCGCCTCGGCATAGATAGCCTAAGATGAGAAATATAATAGTATCAGCGGCAACGCTTGCTACAAAGTTGCGGTTACTGGCAAAGAATAGTATGCGGCAGATCGGGTACTGCAATATTATCACGCCGATAGCGGCGATAGAGCGGAACCTGCCCACTGGTGGGTGGAGTAGATAAAACACCACCCCCAGCGTAGCAATTCGCAATATTGCAAGCAGAAGCTCGATAAAGTAGTTTGGCATAGTTAAATATCCCAAATAGAGATTGCGTTAGCACCTTCCGTTAGTGGGCGAGGCTTGTCAGTCATACAGATAAGTGTGCCGTAGCCAACTGCAAACTCCTCTGCAATCTTTTTAAATCCTCGTAGATCATCTTTGCTAGGATTAGATGTTTTCTTTATCTCGATTGGATACAGAAGCCCATCCTGCTCGATCAGCAGATCAATCTCCGTCTGTACACTATCTCTATAGAAGTAGAACGCTGGATATTTGCCGTTATGGTGGTACGATTTTATTATCTCCATCACCACAAATGTCTCGAATATTGCGCCGCTCATCGCCCCTCTCTCTAGCGATTCAGGTGAGTTCCATGAGGTGAGAGACGAGCAGAGACCTGTATCTGTAAAGTACAGTTTAGGCTTTTTTATAAACCGCTTTGTAACATTTCTATAGTACGGTTTTAATAGATAAATGACACCAGAACTCTCTAGGATTGAAAGCCACGCCTTTGCAGTGTTGGGAGAGATACCCACATTGCGTGCAATATCGGCAATATTCAGCTCCTGCGCCGTCCTTGCAGCTACGGTACTCAAAAACTTTATAAAATCTGTTTGGTTAGAGATATTGGCGATCTGCCGCACATCTCGCTCTATATATGTTTTTATATAAGAGGAGTAGAAATTTGACCATACATCAACATCTTTTGATACAATAGCAGGATAAGACCCCCTCCATATAATATCATACGTCTCTTTGAGGTTATACCTTTTCAATACCGAAGGGGGCGTTGGAGATGGCAGAAATGGCACCTGTTTATCCCCCAATCCATCTCTTTCGTATATTGAATATCCCAATAGCTCCAAGATTGCAACACGCCCCGCAAGGCTCTCCGTAACCCCCTTCATTAGGTGAAACTGCTGCGAGCCAGTCATCCAGATAAGCCCTGTATCTGGAGCGTTATCGGCTATAATTTTAATATGGTTGAATAGCTCTGGCGCATATTGAATCTCATCGATAAGTGCAGGTGGCTGATATGTTTGAAAGAAAAACTCTGGCTCCTCTTGAGCCATTAATAGATCTTTAGCGTTGTCTAATGTCACATAGGTGCGACCGTTACCAGAAAGCTCTTTCAGAAGGGTAGTCTTTCCAACCTGCCTCATCCCTGTCAGCAAGATAACTTTAAAGTTATCTGACAATTTCAGTATCGTGTCTTTTAGCGTTCTTTTAGTATAAAACATAAATTCCTGCCGAAATGCAATCTGATTGCATTTTGGCAGGAATTATTAAAAAAAGCAATAGTAATTACTGTTTACAGACTCTCCCCAAAGTCTTTACGAAACTTTGCCGCCAGCTTCTCAGCCCAGTCGCTTGTAGCCTTCAACCTGCCGAAGAAGAAGCGTAGAACCTTCGGCTCCTCGTCAAACTCTAGTCCGCCGATAAGCTCTCTATTTTCGTACAGCCATGCAATGCGGTCTGCGGCATACTTTATCTGCGACAGTGTGAACACTCGCTTCGGGATCGCAAGACGCAGAAGCTCCACCTCTGATAGACGCTCTGTGCCATCATCGTTGCGCTGTTCGCTCATGGTGCCTCTCTCCATCCCACGCACACCACTTGCGATAAATACAGCTGCGGCAAGTGCGCCAGCTCGGTACTGCGTCTGTGGAATATGCGAGCAGAACCGCTGTGCGTCGATATGGCAGCCCAAGCCGCCAGATGGCGTCACCACCGGCACACCACGTGCCTGCAACTCGTCTGCAAACGCCTTTACAAAGATCGGCGTCTGGCTGATTACATTTATATCCATCGTCTCCTGCAAGCCGACGTTCATCGCCTCCATCTCTCGCACAGACATACCGCCGTACGTCAGAAATCCCTCGTATAGTGGGATCATCTCACGCATCTTATTAAACATCTCATCGTTAGAGGTCAAAATGCCGCCGCCACGAGCTGCCCCAAGTTTACGTGCGGAGAAGTAGATAATATCGGTTAACTCGCCGATCTCACGAGTGATCGCCTTTATATCCACATCAGCGTATGCTGCCTCACGCACCTTGATAAAGTATAGGTTATCGGCGAGTAGGCTTGCGTCGTACACAAGCGTTATCCCCTCTCTGCGGCAGATATGCGACACCTCACGGACGTTCTGCATAGATACAGGCTGCCCACCGACAAGGTTTGTGCCGGCCTCGATCCGCACAAAGCAGATATTCTCAACGCCGATCCGCTCGATAGCGTTGTTTAGTTTATTAATATCAAGATTCCCCTTGAACGGCTCGGTGCTATCGATCTTGAATCCCTCATCGCCTATAACCTCCTCGACTTTACCCCCCATAAGGTGAATATGTGCCTTAGTTGTGGTGAAGTGGTAGTTCATAATAGCGGTGGAGCCAGGGGTAACGAATACTTTAGCGATAATATTCTCACAAGCACGCCCCTGATGGGCTGGGAGGAAATGTTTCATCCCAAAGATATCTTGTAGCGTTGCCTCAAGGCGGAAGAACGTTTCGGAGCCAGCGTAGCTATCATCCGCCTGCATCATAGCGGCGTACTGATTTTCACTCATGGCGTTCACGCCACTATCGGTAAGCATATCCAGAAAGACTGCTCTATTTTTTAAAAGAAATGTATTGAATCCAGCCTCTTTCATGCACGCAAGGCGCTCTTCGATAGGGAGCAGGTTGATCTTCTGCACCATGCGAACTTTGTGCATCTCTAGAGGGACGTTTTCACCAGAAAAAAATGTAACATTAGACATATAATAATCCTCAAATAGTTATTTTGATAAATAGACACGCATATATAACTGTATTGGCAGATTAAAATATTGTTCCCTCAGAGGGAGGGATAGTAGTAAGAGTAGCTCACAAAGAATGTCGGAAGAGAGTTACAAATCATGGTACGTATATTATACATTTATGAACGGCTGTCAAGAGAAAATATATCCTGTTATCATCCACCAAAAAAATGTCGTAAAAAAGGCTAGAATCAGCCCTACACACACGCAGAGGTTGCAAAGACGAGGGTTCTGATTGAATTGGCTTGCCAGCAAACTCGCCGTTATATGTGCAGGCATAGCCGACTCCATAATATTTATACGTGCAAAGTTGCCGCTAGCACTCATGACTAACGCCAATAGTAGCACCAACGTAGGTGCCAGTAGCAGCTTATACGATAAACACACCAGAAGCTCACGAAGCTCGCTCTTAATCTCAGTAAAGTTCATCTGCAAGCCGATTGAGAATAGTGCCAGTGGCGACAGCGTGCCAACAATCCTATCAAGCAGCGGATCTAGCCCCGAGATATCTATAAATTGCGGCACCACCACCGCAATAATACAGGCGATAAACGGCGGAAAGGTGACAATCCTGCGCAGTAGCACCTTAGGGGAGACGCCTCCTGCACTGCTCTTTAGCACCGTCAGCACTCCTAATGTCGAGAAGATCAGAAACGTTACCTGATCGAATATTATAGCGTCCTGTACCCCCGATTCACCGTAGTATGCCGTTATTATAGGGAATCCGAAGAAGGAGGTGTTGGCAAGCCCACACAGAAGCAGCATCGCCGTCTTAGTGGCAGCAGGGATTGTGACCACTCTGGCGTAGATATTCACAAGCAGCCACGCCCCACCCCACATCAGAAGCGGCGCAAAGACCGCAAAAAGGATATGCGCACCCCAATCGATATGAGGGATATACCTCAAAGATAACGCTGGCAGGGCAATATAGAGTAGCCACACATTTATACTGCGATATGACCCCTCTGGCAGAAGCTTCGTGCGAGAGATGATAAAACCAGCTAAAAGACAGATGAAGATTAAAGCAAAGTTAAGCATTAGAATCTATATAACACTATTCTGTAAAAATCTATACCCTCTTGACATTTTCTCCCCTTTAGCCTAATATTAGCACTCGACACACAAGAGTGCTAATCTACATACAGGAGTTAATTCAATGGCAGAGAGAAGAGAGTTTCAGACAGAGGTATCGCAGCTACTTGATATCGTTATCCATTCCCTTTATTCAAACAAAGAGATCTTCCTGCGTGAGCTTATATCAAACGCCTCCGACGCAATCGACAAGGCGAAGTACGAGGGGCTTACAAACCCTGCTATATATGATGGCGGCACCGATTGGAAGATTAAGCTATCGTTCAACGCAGAAGCCCAAACGATCACTATAGCCGACAATGGGATCGGTATGAACCACGACGAGATCGTTAAATCACTTGGCACTATCGCCCACTCTGGCACGAAAGAGTTTATAAAACAGCTTGCAGAGCAGGGTAAAGAGTCTGCAAACCTGATCGGACAGTTCGGCGTTGGCTTCTATAGCGCATTCATGGTGGCAGACCATGTCAGCGTTGTCTCTCGCAAAAGGGGCGAAGCTGCCGACAAGGCTGTGCGCTGGGAGTCCGACGCAAAGAGCAGCTACTCTATCGAAAACACCACTAAAGATACCGTGGGTACAGAGATCACCATGCACGTGCGTGATGAGGATAAGAACCTTCTGAACGATTGGACATTGAAACGTATCGTCGGCACATATTCAGATTATATCGAATATCCGATAGCGATGGACGTTGAAAAGCCTATCATAGGCGAAGATGGCAAAGAGACCGACCAGACAGAGGTTGCAGAGGAGACGCTAAACTCACAGAAGGCTCTATGGCTGAAAGATAAAGCCGAAGTGACAGACGAGGAGCGCAACCAATTCTATCGCCATATAACGCACGATTTCGCCGATCCAGCTAAAGTTGTGCAGTTTAAGGTGGAGGGAACATCGGAGTTCTCTGCGCTACTATTCATCCCTAGCCATGCGCCGTTCGACCTATTCCACAAAGATACCAGCTTCGGCCCTATGCTATACGTGAAGCGTGTGCAGATCATGGAACATTGCGAAGAGCTACTGCCGCAGTACCTTAGATTTGTAGTGGGCGTGGTGGAATCATCCGACCTGCCACTAAATATATCCCGAGAGATCTTGCAGAACAACCGCCAGATTCCACTTATGCAGAAGAATATCACTCGCAAGGTACTCGAGGCTATCTCCAAAATGCAGCAGGAGGAGCCAGAGCAGTATAAAAAGTTCTACGCAGAGCTTGGCAAGGTGCTTAAAGAGGGAATCTACTACGATCATGAGCGCAAAGAGGCGATCGCAAAGCTTGCCCTCTTTGAATCGACCGCCACAAAGGCTGGCGAATATACCACCTTCGACGAGTATATCTCTCGCATGAAGGGTGAACAGAACGATATCTACTATATCACCGGTGGCACACGCCGTGAGCTTGAAAATTCGCCGTACCTCGAGGGGCTAAAGGCGAAGGAGATCGAAGTCCTCTTTATGACAGACGAGGTCGACGATATCGTATTCAGCCAGCTTAATAAATATGCCGATAAATCGCTAAAATCCGTCCTAAAGGGCGATCTAGACGTTGAGAAGGTTGCTGAAAGCACGGCGAAAAGCTATGAGGAGCTTATCAAGGGGATAAAGGAGAGCTTAGGCGAAAGGGTGGCAGATGTACGCCTAACCGCTCGTCTAAAGGGAAGTCCTGTATGCCTCGTCACAAGCGAGGGTGCGCCAGATGCAAATATGGAGAGGTTATTGAAGGCTATGGGGCAGCCTGTGCCAACTGCGAAGCGCACATTGGAGCTAAACCCCGACCATGCGCTACTAAAAGCTATGCAGAACGCTAATAAAGATAAAGTTGCAGAGTACGCCGCTATTCTATACGATCAGGCGGTACTCCTCGAGGGGGGCAAGCTCGACAACGCCGCCGCATTTGTGAATAAAATGGCGGAGTTGATGGCAGATAGGATATAATAGATTAATGGGCGGGCAAACCCCGCCCCTACGTAACGGCAATGCATGCAAGGTATTTTGTAGGGGCGGGGTCTGCCCGCCCGAATTTATAGAGGTAAGTAATGGATAAAACTCGCTGTGAATGGTGCCTAAAACCAGAGATATACACTATCTACCATGACACCGAGTGGGGTGTGCCTGTCTACGACGACAGGAAGTTGTTTGAGTTCCTGCTGCTAGAGTCTGCGCAGGCTGGGCTTTCGTGGCTCACGATCTTGAAGCGTCGTGAGGGGTACCGACGCTGTTTTGCAGGTTTTGATCCAGAGGTGGTGGCAAAGTTCACCGAAGAGGATCAGGCTCGACTTATGGGGGACACTGGCATAATCAGAAACCGCCTAAAGATCAAGTCCGCCGTGAATAACGCTCGCATATTCCTAGAAGTTGCTGCAAAGCATGGATCGTTTAGCAATTATATGTGGAATTTCGTGGATGGCAAGCCGATCGTAAATCAGTGGAAAACGCTTAGCGAGATCCCTGCCTGTACGCCACTGGCAGAGAAGATGGCGAAGGAGTTTAAAAAGCTTGGGTTTACATTCTTAGGTAAAACTGTGCTGTATGCGCATATGCAGGCGACTGGGCTTGTGAACGATCATATAGTGTCGTGCTTTAGGTATAATGAAGTGCAAAACTGATTTTAAAATTCCCCTTCGCCAGCGAAGGGGAATTCAACACCTTCTAACTGTTTATAGTTTTGGACCGCCCTTTGCGATCTCAAGAACCTCTGGAGCGTTGCCGTACTGCTTGAAGTTTTCTACAAACTTGCTAGCAAGCTCTTTCAGCTTTGCCTGATAGTCGCCTTCGCTAGCCCAACCCTTCATTGGATCGAGTATCTCTGATGGCACACCAGGAATCTCCTTTGGAATACCGAATCCGAAGATCGGATCTGCCTTAAATCCGCCCTTATCAACCTCGCCCTTAAGGATAGCGTTAATAATAGCACGAGTATTCTTGATAGAGTAGCGTTTGCCGATTCCGTATGGACCACCTGTCAAGCCAGTATTTACGAGATAGGCATTTGCGCCGTGCTTCTTAAGCTTTTCGGCGAGAATTTTAGCGTAAACAAATGGAGGGAAGACCATGAACGGTCCACCGAAACAGGTAGAGAACGTTGCCTGTGGCTCTTTTACGCCCTTCTCTGTGCCAGCAACCTTTGCGGTATAGCCAGATACAAAGTGGAACATCGCCTGCTCTGCGCTCAATTTTGCTACAGGTGGTAGCACGCCAAATGCATCATATGTAAGAAAAATCACACTTTTCGGGTGTCCGCCTCTGTTATCTTTAGAGATCATCGGCAGATGTGTTAGTGGGTATGAGGCTCTTGTATTTTCTGTTATAGAATCATTGAATAGGTCAATATTACGAGTGCCTTCAAATAGAGGCACATTTTCAAGGATTGTACCGAAACGCTTTGTGCATGCAAATATATCAGGCTCCGCCTCTGATGAAAGGTTGATAACCTTTGCATAGCAACCACCCTCGATATTGAATACGCCGTTATCATCCCAGCCGTGTTCGTCGTCGCCAATGAGGAATCTCTCAGGGTCTGCGGAGAGCGTTGTTTTCCCTGTACCTGAAAGACCAAAGAAGAGTGCTGTATCGCCCTCTTTGCCGATATTTGCAGAGCAGTGCATGCTCATAATGCCCTTCTTAGGCAGAACGTAGTTCATTACTGTGAATACAGACTTTTTGATCTCGCCAGCGTAGCTTGTGCCGCCGATAACGACCATCTTCTTAGCAAAGTTTACAAGCACGAATGTGCCAGAGTTTGTGCTATCTAGCTCTGGTATAGCCGAAAGCCCTGCAACGTCGATAACTGTGAAATCAGCTTGAAAGTCTGCAAGTTTCGCCTTATCAGGCTCTGCGATAAACATATTTTTAGCAAATATATTGTGCCAAGCGTATTCGGTGATAACACGTACTTTCAGTCTGCAATCTGGGTTTGCGCCAGCGTAGCACTCCTGTACGAAGAGATCTTTACCCTGTACGTAAGCGGCAACTTTAGCAAACAAACGATCGAACTTCTCTGGAGATATATCTTTGTTATGCTTCGTCCAGTCTATATCGCCTTCGGTAGATGGCTCACGCACAACAAACTTATCGTTTGGGCTACGTCCAGTGTGCACCCCTGTATACGATACAAGTGGGCCGCCGTCTACAATCTTGCCTTCGCCTTGGCGAACGGCGTGTTCGTAGAGCTCAGGAACGCTCAAGTTCATGTAAACATTCTTCACATTCACAATACCATACTCTTTAAGCATACTTTTTACATCCATACGATTATCTCCTTATGTTCGATTTTTCGTTTGCTTTGATTTTAGTACATTATTTTGTTAAGGTCAATTCAATTTATAGCTGTTATTATAATGGTTGTGAGTTCGTTGCAGAGATAATCCCCCCCACCCCACAGCTCAATCTTTTCATCGGGTGTAGAGAGTGCCTGACAGATCATAACCTTGCGCCCAATAGGGATCAGATCCTTTAGATTCAGCCCCCTTCGCATTAAGATCATGCAGTCGCCATCGGGGATCTGATTGCTGCTATCGGCGTGTAGCGACACAAATTCGAGATCTTGCCAAGCGATATCGAGCTTTGCCGATAGCTGTTGCACAATTCCAACGCCAGCGATACTCTCAATCTCTGCGTCTGTAATGAGTTTGCGCAAAGTAGCCGCCTGACTATAAAATCCCACATCGCCAGAGAGTAGCACCCCGATGGTACCATCAGCCCTATTGACTATCTCGGCAGCTCTTTCGCTATTTGCAGGAAGTATCACCGACCGTTTTTCGCCAGCGAATAGCGTAATGAACCGCTCTGCACCCATAACTATATCGCAACTATCGATCGTCTTCAACGCTCGCACGGTGATATCGTCGTATCCGCCCACGCCGCACGAGATCAGATATACCTTTCTACTCATATCTACCCACCAGAGTGCCGTTCATAGAGAATAGTAGCACATTAACACTCTCAAAACCGTAATCAGTAGCCGCCTTTATAGAGATCTCCTCTGCGAGCCTATCTAACTTTTCAGCCACACAGATCTCCTCAAGCGTGTTAATGCTATCTATTCCAAGGAGCCTTTCTACATATTCGTTCGCCTGTGTAGATCTCGACGAGTGTGTATCTCGTACACCCATGCAAATCTTGGCTAACTTCCCTGGATGGCCAGCCAAACCGACACGTTTATAACCTTTTTGACGAATATAGTCGAGCGTATCCCCTACAAAGTTGCTCATCTGCACGACCTTAACATTAGGAAGCTCGGCAAGCAGAGCCCTTTCACCGATTCTACCTGGTACGCACCAGATAGATGGTGTATTTTCAGCCGCCAAGATATCTATTTCACAACGTATCGAAGCGATTATCGCCTCGCTACTCATAGGTTCGACAATGCCTGTAGTGCCGATTATCGAGATCCCCCCCACTATGCCAAGCCTAGAGTTGAAGGTCTTTTCAGCGATCTCTTGCCCATTCTCTGCGTGTATAGTAATCTTCACACCCCTCCCATTCAGAAGTGGTGCGACGTTCTCAATTATCATATTTAACGGTGCAGGGTTGATAGCGGAAGAGCCTACAGGGATCGATAATCCCACACGTGTAACTATGCCAACGCCCTCGCCCCCAGCGATCTCTATCTTGCCATCGTCTGTGAATGTAGCGTCGGCGTAGATAAATATACCATCGGTTACGTCGGGATCGTCGCCAGCGTCCTTTATAACGCCGACTTTGCCCCCTTTGCGCACGATATCTATCGATAGATAGTCGCCAGAGGGGAGTTTTACATTAACCTTGTCGTGATTGTTGCCTAATACACACGCAATAGCGGCGGCTGTGGCAGCGGTGCCAGTGGTGAAGCCTCGCCTCATATAATTCATTCTGGATTGCGGATCGAATCCGCAATGACGATGGTTGTATCGGCGTATAGTGAATCTTGCCGTCTATTTGCAGTGTAAAGTATCGCCTTGCCTGAATCTCTCGCCTCGATAAAGTTATCTATAATAAAGTTTGCAGTAGCGGAATCTAGCCCAGCGAACGGCTCATCGAAGATACATGCCTCCGATTTAGTTAGCATTGAAATAATATACATCTTCCTCTTTTCGCCATCAGAGAGGGCAAATGGGGAGGAATTTCGCCTATCGTGCCAATCTAAGATAGATAGCACCCGATCTACATTTGCACTGCCAGCGGTATCGGCGATCTCTTCGGCGACAGTTCCCTGATAGATAAGGTGTTCTGGAAATTGCAGACAGATCCCACGCTTCGCTCTATCTACATGCCATTCGTACCCTCCACGATATTCTAGCCTACCAATACCAGCCACTGTGCGCACAAAGAGCGATTTGCCGCTACCATTTCCGCCGTAGAGGCATACGATCTCACCCCTATGCAGGTTCAGCGATATTTCAGCAGTATTGTGTACGAATAGTTTATCTGCTACAAGTAGCAACTCCTCAGTTCCCCTCCTTGGAGGGGTGGCACGAAGTGACGGGGTGGTTTGTCGCCCTATCACGATAATATTATCTGCATACTCATCAAAGCTATCACTATGTGTTGCGATAATCATCGGCGTTCTATTAGAGGCGTTCACGATATAATCTGCCATCCTCTCTGATTCTACATCGTCCAGCATATCGAGCGGTTCATCCAGCAGGAGAACGCCAGACGCCGCCTCCAAGGCAATCATCACAGATAACCTCTTTAGCTGACCGCCAGAGAACTCCGATACATCTCTATCGACGTACTCGGCAAACGGCTCCCGATTAACGCCGATAAAATCAAGCTCTGTACCCACAGCGCTTGTTACAAAGTTAAACTCCGACTGCGAATGCAGAAAGTACGGCTCGGCGTTCACCTCTACTACACCGCTATTTGGGGTAATCACGCCAGCGATAGCCTTTAACAATAGCGTCTTGCCGCTACCGATCGCCCCCTTTATCAGCAAGATCTTATCAAAGCTCTCATCTATATTGGGCAGTTGAACGGTTCTACCATCGAAGAAGCTGAATTGTGCGTCGTTAACTTGTAATCTCGGCATTATCTATACACCAGCTGTTGGCGGCTATCGGCGTAGATCGAGTAGCTGCCGTGCAGATCTTTGGAGATAAGCGTTACGCCTGTCTTTTGGGCGAAGTTAATTGCGCCGCTCGTTGGCACGCCGCTAAAAACTGCTACTGAAATCCCCCCTCTATAGCAGCGAATGATAGCCTCTGTCGAGGGGTGTGCATTCGTTATAATAAGATCGGAGGGGGTGCCGCCGATAATCTTATCTATTGCGTATAATCCTGAACAGTCATGAATTACAACCTCCGCATGCGGATTAACGGCGTAGAAATGGATCTGCGATTCATAACGCTTCGCCAGATCGATTATCTCCATCACTGGATAATGTTTTGTCACCTTTAATGGGATAATATCGCTAAAGTTCGGCACAGCCATCTCTTGGGCGTACTGCTTTATACCGTCGGCGTTCTTCACCTTCACAGCGAGATCGGGGTCGAGCTGAATAAAGAATCGGTTTGCGTCGCATAGGCGGCTTGATATAACGTCCTCATGCCTCTTTATAATGCCTGATCCGATAAGCGTTCCGTATATAAATTCATCTAAATTGTCAGGGGTGATGAGTACTCTGCGATAGAGGTCGAGATCGATTATAAGATCGTAAACCTCCTCTCGCAAAGCTACGCCCGTAAACTCTGCCCCTGATAACGTTTTGGCGGTATACTGTACCGATTGTTTTTTTGTTAGCTCCATCCCTTTATCATATACAAAATAATTAAAATAGGATATACTAAAATCAGAGAACTTTTATGAAAAGATATAAACTAATAATTGTCAATTCGCTGTGTACCAATAAAACACGCACGCTCGAGCTATCGAAGCTTGGGATCGTACTATTTATGATGATTCCGCTTGTCTTACTCGGCGGCGTATTCGGCTCTATTGCGTATACGTACACACTTAAATCTGATATCGCAGAGCTAAGTAGCGTCGAGAGGGTTAACCTTGACGAACGCCCCGTTATGTCTGCCACAATAGCGATCCTCGCTAGCGTTGTGAATAAACTATATCAGAACGATGATTTTGCCACCGAGATCTTCAATGCAAACTGTGTACAGCGATATATCTCGTACGATAGATTCTATCGAAATTTCACCCCAGCAAAGATGTTAGACGATATTCTGCACCTCGAAGATATCCAGTCGTACGGCAGCATTCCGCACCTTATGCGCTACACCAATATGATCTATTCGGAGATGGAGAAGAGAAGCCTTGCATATGCTGGCATTCTAGGGCATCTCGAGCTAGAGAACGTTATCTATAATCACACCCCAAGTATATGGCCAAGCCCAACCAAAAGGGTGACGAGCCACTTCGGCTTTCGCCGCTCGCCATTCAACGGCACGATTACATTCCATGAGGGGACAGACCTCGCCGCACCAGTTGGCACCGATATCTTCTCCGCCGCAGATGGCGTTGTGGTCTTTGCAGGTACGAAGACTGGATACGGATACCTCGTTACCGTCGATCACGGCTTCGGATATATGACACGCTACGCCCATAATAGCAAATTGGTAGTAAAGGCTGGTGATTTAGTAAAGAAGGGCGACAAGATAGCCGATTCAGGCGCAACAGGCCGAAGCGCAGGGCCACACTCACACTATGAGGTACTTTATAACGGCACCCCTGTGAATGCGATCACATTTATACCGAAAGATGGCGTCATACCGAAGAAGAGAGGCTAGGCATAACTTTATGGGTGGGCAAACCACACCCCTACGTAACGGCAATGCAGACGCAAAGCTCCGATGTAGGGGCGGGGTCTGCCCGCCCTAATTGCTTTATATAATGTTCCCATCTTGCATTCTTAGTATTTTGCTAGCGAGCTTTGTATAATCCTCCTGATGAGTCACCATAACGATCGCAAGCCCCTGCTTATTCAGCTCCGATAGTAGCGACATTACGGAGTCGCCAGTCTCCCTATCGAGGCTCCCTGTAGGTTCATCGGCAAAGAGTATATCGGGCGAGGCGCAAAGCGACCTTGCTATCGCCACCCGTTGCTGTTCGCCGCCAGAGAGCTGCCCTGGAAGGCGATCCTTTTTATCTTGCAAACCAACTCTATCGAGGGCGTTCTCCGCCGCCCTTCTATGCTCCGCATTAATAGGCGCAATGCCGCTCATATATGGCAGCAATACATTTTCAAGCGCAGTAAAGTATGGCAGAAGGTGGTGAAACTGAAAGATCACCGACATATTCTCCCTGCGAAATCTGTTCAACTGCTTTTCAGACATATTCATCATATCTAAATCTTTAAAGTAAAGCTCGCCAGAGGTCGGTTTATCGAGAGCCGCTAGAAGGTTCAGAAGGGTGCTCTTCCCCGATCCAGATCGACCAACGATACAGACAAACTCCCCCTCTTCGATGGTGAACGAGATACCGTTCACCGCCGTCACTATACTACCTTCGGAACCGTATGTTTTTGTTAAATTGTTAGCTTTTATAATGCTCATAATCTATTCAACGCCTCTGCTGGGCTAAGTCTTGCTGCCTTCATCGCTGGAAATGCCGATGATAGTACCGCTATCGCAACCGCAATGCCTACAGTAGCAAACATATCAGCCACTGGGAAGCTCCTAGCTACAGCGTCGATACTCATCACAGATAAGATCTTTATCCCTGCGTAATATCCAGCGAAGTAGCCGATCACACCGCTAAAAGAGAGCAAGATCGCCGCCTCGGCACATATGGCAGAGAAGATCGCAAGCTTCGAATACCCCACCGCTCGCATAATCCCGATCTCCTTCTTGCGCTCATTCACCGATGATAGCATAAATAGAGCCATCATCAGGATCGAAGCTGACAATATTATCGCAATTATGCACCACACAAGCGTCTCAACAAACTCTATGCTATACATGCGCTGCTTCACAACACTCTGCAACGCTTTCACCTCGGCGTCGGTATTGGCTGATATCTGTGCGACTATATCATCTATCGGACAGCCTGCACAGAGGGCTGCTACCTCTACAAAGTTCACCCTATTCTCATTGCCGGTGATCCTCTGCAAGTTTGCAAGTGTTGTAAAGATTAGATTATCGGAATCGTCGCCAGTTTGGGATAGTACTCGGTCGACCGTTATACTGCTGCCGTTCAGCTCGATAATATCGCCCTCTTTGACGCCAGACTTTGAGCCAGCCACAGTATAAACGTTCGGCTTCACCTCTTCGGGGAGGAGGTTCCACATCGAGTTTATATATAGCTCCTCCGTCCAATCCACCCCAACGAGCATTATCGGAGTGTCATTAAAGTTTGCCACCTCGATAAGCTTTGGCGCAACAGCACTGATATTCTCCTTGAATCCTATCGTGCGGACAGCGTTTATAGTCTCATCTTCGTTCAGATATGTGATCGAATACGATAGCGACCCAAGCTGAACGCCGCCGTAGCTGACGGTGTGATTATTCTCCTTCGGCAGGATCACAACGTTGGCACCGAAGCGTGATAGCTTCTCCTCCATGCTGTCGCCGATATCTTTCGATACGTAGTGAAGCCCCACAACGGCGGTAAGCCCTGCAACAAACACTATCGAGAAGATAAACGCACGAAATGGGCGGCGTTGCAAGTTTCTAATAGAGATGGTAAAGAGATTCAAAAGTAATACCCTCCAGCGATAATATCGCTTTTAGCTATAGTGATCTTGTCGCCAGAGAACTCACGCTTCAATGGCGATGGGTTGCACCCCCCCTCAACATGGTTTATCTTATCAAGGGCGAATCGCATGCCGCAGTTCATGCAGACCAT
>JAITWF010000178.1 GCA_031285415.1 Deferribacteraceae bacterium | reverse complement strand
TGGGATCAGCAGAAGGTGAAGAGCTACGGCGCACCAGATATGTCTACGGAGGCGCAGAAGGCTGCCGTGGCGCACGCCCTCGATATCGAGATGGCGATCGTTGGGCTTGGGAGAGACGCTAATGGCCGTATCTCTATCATGAAAGATTACATTCAGCGCACCGACGCCGTACCAGGCGAGATGGCAGGGATCTTTCACTATCTAGCACTTGGACAGAACACATATACGCCAGCGGCGACTCACGGCGTTATGGGCAACATCTTGACCTTCGACGCTAACAAAGATGGCACAGGGGCAGCAACGGCACTGGATATGACAAAACTCAAGACACTCCTTCGCCATGTATGGGTGAACGGCACGATGGCAAAGGATATCTTCCTAGGCTCTGCGCTGAAAGATAAGGTGGACGACCTTGTATCTCGCCAGTGGAAGGGGGAGAAATCTGTCACAAACAACGTCACCGATATCGATACAGCGTACGGCACAGTATCGTTTCATCTACACAGATTCTTTAATGAGGATAATAACCTTGAGGACGCACTCCTTGCAGGTAACTTCGACTACGCCAAACTAGGCGAGCTGGAGAGCCGACTTGAGACTATGGCTAAGGTGGATACATCGGACAAGAAGATGTACTACACAAGCTGTACGCTAGAGGTGCGCAATGCATTCGCCTTTGCGGCGGCGTTTGGGTTGAAATAGGCACTCCCGAAACGTAGGGGCGGGCATTATTAATTGTTCCCCTCCCCCTTTGGGGGAGGGTGACACACAGTGTCGGGAGAGGGGTCTAGCCCGCCCTCTTCTATATGGATTGCAAGCAAACCACCCCGTCACTTCGTGCCACCCCTCCAAGGAGGGGAACTCCGCACGACGTGCTTATGGAGCTATAACGATGAATTTTGGCGAATTTAAAGCAAACCTCCAATCACTCCTCGCTGGCGATACCGAACTGCGCACAGATGATACAGCGGTCTCCTCTATGTATCGCAGAGCTTTGGAATCGCTCCTTGCCGATACAGAGCCGTTGACACTTATCACAACTGATATAGAGCGGTTCGAGCCGTATCGCTGGCTAGATGATAATTGGTTTATTAGGCGACCAGCTTTACCTGTAAACGATTCAGATGAGCTTGATATAGATAGTGGTCTGCACGAGGTGCTTCTATACCTTGTAGCGGCAGATCTCACTCGCAGAGATGGCGAATCTCCTCGACGTGACAAATATCTAACCCAGGCGGAGATAAAGAAGGACAGATATACATATGAGATCTTTAGCTATCTACAAGATACTAACGGTGCAGGGCTTTCAGAGGCACTAGACAGGTGGGGGCTACTGAAATTTTATCGAGTCTACCGCTCCCTTGATGGCTACAGATATAAGTGGGATGAGAGGGCTATAAAGGAGCTTGATACCTTTATGATGCACGAAGATGGCATGCACTTTACCCCATCGATGGTAAACCTTTGGGATCAGATGATCAACTATCAGGATGGACTCGCTGTTGACGAAGAGGCGGCACTTGCCGAGCTAGATAGGATACTTTGCGAAAGAGCAGGAGGGTTTTGATATGCCGTATATTCCACCAACCACGCAGGAGATAATCAGCAGATACGATACAACCTACTCCTCGGTGGAGAATAGCGCATTTACAGGTGCATTTATGCAGGGGCTAGAGCAGATTAAATCAGAGCTAAAGGCTTATAATGTAACTGGCGAAAAGGCGGCAGCGTATATGATGCAGTACGTCTCCACCGCTACCACTAATATAGTTGCAAACTCACAGCAGACGGCGTTAAGCCTGATTACAACGGCATATCGGATGCCGCAGGATGCCGAGCTAACAAATGCGCAGAAGGATCTTGCTAACGCTCAGATCGAGCTAGTGAATGAGCAGAAGATTGCCGCCGAAGAGATGCGCCCATATGATATCAGGCATAAAGAGGTGCAGACTACCTCTCTGCAAGATAGTATTACGCAGAACTCCCTCATCAGGCTAAACGCCGAGGCTGGCAACTTTATCGCCACAATGACAGCGAATGCCATGGTGCCGCCGCAATCGGTGCTGAACATATATCGAATGGCGGCGAAGAAGGCGTTTGAGATATTAAAGATTGGCAACATCGATGACGTTCCTAAACCTCTAACCGTTTGGGATTATACCGTTACCGATAGCTCAGGGGATAAGAGACGTATTCGCATGTACAAACTGCCACTAAACGGCGACAAGTTTCGATATGAGATCATCAGAGCAAATGGCGAGATCATACAGGGGACGGGTAGAGGCGGCGATACGGTATTGGAGGAGCTAGCTGGCACTCCTATAGCAACCTCACATATATGCTGGCTGACGCACAAAGATCTCTTTACTGCGGATGAGATTGCCGCTCTTGATAACATGCCAAATATTTAGAATAGGTGAGATATGGAAAAGTTTACAGATTTAATAAAATACGTCAAAAATACCGTCTGGCCATCTGTCAAAGAGCTAGACGCAAAGGTAGCGAAAAATGCCGCTACATCCACACAAAACGCCACCAGTGCTAAAAGTAGCGAGTTGAATGCGAAAGCGTCGGAGCTATCTGCCGCAACAAGCGCAACTACCGCCGTAACAAGTGCAAAATCGGTGGAGAAAAACGCCGAAAAAACAGCCAAACACTCTGAAATCGTGACTGCGACTTACAATGAATTTAAAAAAAATGTCGATGATATTATGGATTCTGGCACTCCAGACGCTACAGAGCTGATGGCAGGTAAATCGAAGCGTGCAACAGTTGCAGAGGCTCAAGCTGGCACTATAACCGACAAAACCGTGTCCCCTGCCCTACTTAAAGCTGCAATGGAACAGTTCGGGTTATTTGGAAGGTTGAAGAATATACAGAATACGAATCTGCCATCATCGATGATAACCACTAACGGCATGTACTATGGGTATAGTTCGAGACAGGTCGATATGCCATTTGGATTTAATCACTTTATGGTTTTGGGTGGTGATTACGGTCGATGGTACTTAACGTTTCAACGGAATAACACTCGTAAGATGCTCTCTGCTCGCTGTCTAGATGGCGATACGATTGTAAGAGATTGGACGCCGATATTGACGGTGAACGACCTCTCTACACAGGCGGAGGCTACTGCAGGGGTATCGACCGACACAATACTATCCCCTGCGATGGGTAAACACATGACGGTTTTAAGATCTATGGGACTTAAATCAGTTGGAGAGGCAGAGGGGTTTACGAGAGATACTATATTTTTGAATCCACCGATGTTTACAGGTAGCTATGTATGGTTTGGATTTGCAACTACAGAGCAAGGCTCGCCAGCAAATCCACATGCAATCTATCAGGTTATAGGTGGTGGGAATAGTCAATATCAGCACCAATTAGCTATAGATATATATAAAAATAAAATTTATACACGAGTGCTTAGTGATCGGAATTTGTATGACTGGTCTCCATGGAAAAAGCTTATCGATACAGACGATATATCAACGTTAGCAGTAGGCAGTGCGCAGCGGCTTGCAAACCCAGTATTGATCAATAATGTCAGCTTTGATGGATCAACTGATATCTCGATACCAATGCCAATAATAAAGCCGCTCTACGAATACTATCTCCGTGGCAACTTCTACGGCTATAGCCCGATATCTGATGATGAGAGCGTATTCTCTATCAGAGTGGTGTCGACAAAAGATCTGAGCGCAGCCGAGATGAACGACATACGTTGTCTTTACACACTGCGAGGCACAGATGAAGTTCAGGCTACCGGATACTTTGGCGATGGTCTCAAGGCACGTAGCGTAGTTGGCATGAAGATGTCATCCACCACTACGGTTAATTTCATCTTTGAGGATAGTTATAATACTAAAGAGCCGTTAGTAACGGTACCGATCCCATATACATACTTTAAATTATCTGTAAAAAGTAAAATAAAGATTAATTAAGGAGGATCTAGATCATGAACGCCAACGTATTAAACACTATAAACTGGCTTGCTGCCACAATTTTGGCATTTTTGAGCCTAATATTTTTTACATGATTGAAAATGCTGATCTTATGCGCTACAGCTGGCTATTTTGCGTGGCGGCAACTGGCGGAGTGATCGGCTACGCCCGCAAACAGGCAC
>JAITWF010000091.1 GCA_031285415.1 Deferribacteraceae bacterium | reverse complement strand
CATAACGAGCATATCCGCCCAGCCCATGATCCCAAGCCCAATCTTACGGTTCTTCTTCGTCATTACATCGATCTGCTTTAACGGATAGTTGTTCATCTCGATAACGTTATCGAGGAATCGAACTGCGATATGAACGGTATTTTTGAGGCTATCCCAATCGACAGCTTTATCTTTAACGAACTTCGATAGGTTTATCGAGCCGAGGTTGCACGATTCGTATGGAAGGAGTGGCTGCTCGCCGCAAGGGTTAGTGCTCTCCATCTCCCCCTCATTCGGAGTAGGGTTATACTGATTGATCCTGTCTAGAAAGACGATCCCAGGCTCGCCCCCCTCCCATGCAAGCTGCACGATCTCGTCGTATACTGCCTTTGCGTTTAAAGAACCGACCTTTTTGCCTGTTTTAGGATTGCGTAGCGCAAAATCATCGTTATTATTAAGAGCTTGCATAAACTCTTCAGTGAGTCCGACCGATAGATTAAAGTTTGTAAGCTTAGTTTTATCACGTTTAGCGTGGATAAACTCCATTATATCGGGGTGATCTGCACGCAGTATCCCCATATTAGCACCACGTCTTGCGCCCCCCTGCTTGATCGCCTCTGTAGCAGAATCAAATACAGTCATAAAGGAGATAGGCCCTGACGATACCCCTTTGGTAGTCTTAACCATATCGTCCTTTGGACGTAGGCGAGAGAACGAGAAGCCTGTGCCGCCGCCAGATTTATGGATCATTGCGGTATATTTTATTGCGTCGAAGATCCCCTCAAGAGAGTCCTCTACAGGCAACACGAAGCATGCGGAGAGCTGCTGTAGATCTTTACCAGCGTTCATGAGGGTAGGGGAGTTCGGCAGAAAGTGAAGTTGAGCCATCTCATTATAGAATAGCTCTGCATATTTGTGTGTGTCGGCGTTCGGGTTAAACTTCTTCTCCGCCTCTGCGATATTGTTTGCAACTCTGATGAAAAGCCCTTTAGGCGTTTCGATAGCTTTGCCGTTATCATCTTTTAGCAAGTAGCGTTTCTCCAACACCGATATTGCGTTCTGATTTAATGCTGGCTCTTTGCTAAAATTGGGCTTTTGACTCATTTGTTTCTCCAAGGTAATTCTTTAGGGGCAGATCATAGATCAACTTTTAGTATAATTCAACAGGAAAGTTAACTTTTTAATTCATTGATAATTAAGGGTAATCTCGTAAGATATTGTCCTACATGAGATCTTTTAAGGTTGTCGATTTTAACTGCGTTGTTATAGTGTTTTGGATATTATTCCACACTTTATGCACGCTACAGTGCCGTGTTTGATCGCAAAATTCGCTGCTATAGAGGCAATCGGTAATCTGTAGATCGCCATCGACCGCCAATATTACATCGTACATATTGATCTCTTCAGGGGCTTTGCCTAGGCGGAATCCGCCCTTTTTGCCCCTCTCGGATGTAAGTATCTCAGCTTTAGCAAGGCTTTGCATGATCTTTCCAAGGAAGCTATCGGGGACGTTGCTTAATTTTGATAGATCTGAACGCATAAAGAGGGTGCCAGATGGCTTCTCTGCCATATACAACAACGCTCGCATAGCGTAATCACATGCTCTTGTAATCTTCATATTTGCAGTATAATCAATTTATTCATTTTACACCAGAGTTTTTTGACTGTATAGTACTATAAAGGAGACATTAATTATGATTAAACCTGATGAGGCGCTGAAGGCTGTATTAGAGACTGTTACCCCGATCGGTACCGAGCAGATATCGGTATTAGACGCACTAGGCAGGGTGGTCGCAAATAAAATTATATCAAAGCGTGATATTCCAATAAAGGATAGCTCAGCTATGGACGGATATGCTGTGTACGCCGAAGATCTCGCCTCTGATGGAGCTACATTAAAGGTATTGGGTGTGATAGGTGCAGGGGATGATGTATCAGGGATGGCTATCGCAAGGGGGGAGACGTACCGCATAATGACGGGCGCACACCTGCCAGCTGGTGCCGATACCGTTGTTGAAAGGGAGCTATCGGACGACGGCTTGCAGATAGTCAAGATTACAGAGGGGAAGAAGAGGGGGGCAAATGTGCGCCCAGCTAAAGATGATATCGGCGTGGGGGATGAGGTCGACTGTGTGGGTGAGGTGATATCACCATATACGTTAAGCCGATTTATCTCTGTAGGGGCGTTGCACACATGGGTATACGCAAAACCTCGTGTAGCCGTTATCTCTACAGGCTCCGAGATCGCCTCTCCAGAGGATTATGATAATAGAGACAAGATGTTAGACGCAAACGCTCCTGCGATTATTGGGCTTTTAAAGGAGGCTGGCGCAGATTGTCACTATCTAGGCGTTGTGCCAGATGACGAGGCTAAGCTTCTAGCTGCTCTTAAGACATTAAAAAAGTACGACGTAGCGGTAGTTTCTGGCGGAATATCTGCTGGCGACTTCGACTATATGGGGCATATATCAGAGAAGGCTGGATTATCGTGGAAGTTTCATCATATAAATCAGAAGCCGGGTAAACCGATGGCGTTTGGCACGCTCGATGGTGTGCCTATTTTTGGAATGCCTGGAAACCCTGTCAGCTGCATGTTCTGCGCATACTTCTATCTGGTGCCAGCTATCCGCAAGATGCAGGGGATGAATATGCCAGAGAATAGGGCGGTGACGGCTGTCTTAGGGGAAGAGGTCAAGAAGAAGAAGGGGCGGATACAGTTTGATAGGGTGAAGCTTGAGGTGAAGGAGGGTGTGATCCACGCCTATCCGTATAGCTCTCAGGGGTCGAATCTGATCGATTCTATGGTAAAGTGTCACGCCTTTATGAAGCTTACAGACGAGCATGAGGGGGTGCTAAAAGTTGGCACCTCTGTTCAGGTGTATATCTTTAATAGCTCTGGAGTATTTTAAATTGAGCAAGATTGTCGTTACCCATTTAAAGGCAGATTTTGACGCACTTGCGAGTGCTGTGGCTGCATGCCGCCTATTTGGGTGCGATAGTATCGTTGTCTCCACTGAGATGGAGCCATCAGTTGCTACCTTTCTGCAAAATACCGCTATGGATCTGCCTATAGTAAGGGTGAAGCCGAAGGAGATAGAGGAGTTTCCTCATATCGATCATCTCATTATCACCGATTGCAAGCAGAGCAAACGATTGGGTAACCTCTCTGCACTTATCGATAGTTCTGACAAGATCACGATCTTTGACCATCATCCAGCGTACGCAAAGGATATAGAGACGGCGGATTCTAGAATCTCTACATACGGTGCCTGTACAACCGCCGTGGTGCGAGAGCTTATCGATAGTAATATCGCTATAACGCCAGCAGACGCTACACTATATCTATTAGGGGTATACGAAGATACTGGATTATTAACCTTTTCAAGCACTACTGCCGAAGATGTATTAATAGTAGCGGAGCTTATGGCTAGAGGGGGCGATGTATCGATCATAACCGATTACGTTAAACGAGAGCTAAGCCGTGAGCAGGTCTTTGTCCTGAACGAACTTCTGATAAATATGACCTTTATGAAGGTGGGAGATGTTCTGGTGACGTACTCCTACGCCTCGATAGATGAGTATATTGAAGAGCTTGCCTTTCTGGCGCACCGCATGATCGATATGGAGGGGCTAGAGGTTCTCTTCATTGTGGTGCGAAGTGGCCCTCGAGTGGTGCTAGTAGGTAGAAGCAAAGACCCACGTGTGGATGTAAGCCGAATAGTGGCAAAATTTGGCGGCGGCGGACATGCAAGCGCTGCCTCTGCTAATATAAAAGATCTTGATCTGCATGAGGCTGTCGAGATCTTGATCACAACCTTGCGAGAGCAGATCGCCCCAGTGCGCTTTGTGCGTGAGATTATGAACTCTCCAGCCAAGAGCCTAAATAGCTCTGATAGCTTCAACGATGCAATGCAGTTTACCAGTATGCACAATCTAAATCATGTGCCTGTGGTGAAAAATAGCAAGACCGTCGGCATTATCTCCCACAAGGAGATCTTGCAGGGGATGAAACATGGGCTGACGGAGCTTCCCGTCGAGCAGCTTATGCAGGTAGAGATCGAGACAGTCACCCCCGATACGCAGTTTGCAGAGGCGGAGGAGATCCTTCTGAACTACAATCAGAAGCTTTTGCCTGTCGAGCAGAACGGTAAGCTTGTGGGGGTAGTCACTCGCACCGATCTTCTGCGCATTATGCATGAGGAGTCGATCAAACGGTCGACCTACGAAGAGGGTACAAAGGCTCGTATGGGGCTATCGAGGACTCGTAATGTGCAAGATATCCTCCTAACAGAGCTAACACCAGCGTACTTCTCGTACCTCAAGGAGATAAGTGAGATTGCGGCGGAGGAGGGGGTTAGCCTCTATATGGTTGGCGGCTTTGTGCGAGATCTGATGATGGGCTTCACAGGCGTTGATATGGATCTGGTGGTAGAGGGGGATGCTATCCGCATTGCGGCGGTTTACGCCAAGAAGAATAAGGGGAAGCTCACTATCCACGATAAATATAAGACTGCCTCTGTAACGCTACCATCAGATGACAAGATCGATTTCGCTACAGCTCGCACAGAGTACTACTCTAATCCTGGTGCCGCACCTGTGGTGGAGTTTAGCTCCCTTAAAAGCGACCTTAGCCGCAGAGATTTCACTATAAATGCGATGGCGATACAGATAGATGGCGACAACTTTGGGCAGCTTGTAGACTTCTTCGGTGGGCAGCGAGATCTTCTGGATAAAAAGATAAGAGTGCTACACTCTATGAGCTTTATCGACGACCCTACTAGGGCGTTCAGAGCGTTACGATTCGCCGCACGTCTAGGCTTTATGCTCGGCTCGCACACCGAAAGATTGATGAAACATGCCTCCTCGGTGGGGCTATTCTCTAAGATCGCTGGCGGCAAGCTCTTTGTGGAGCTTAAATATATACTGATGGAGGACAGGTATTACGAAGCACTCACACTATTAAAAAAGTATGATATGCTCGACTGTATCTATCCAAAACTAGCCATATATGAGGATAAAAAGCAGCAGTTTAAATTCTTGGATGAGCTTTGGCGAGAGTGCATGCCAAATTTAAGCAAGGGTGCGCAGATCTGGCGAGTGCGCTTTGTTATATTGATGATGGATCTTACGCCAGCCGATTTCAAGAGTGCGCTCGAATCTCTGCGGATAGAGGAGACTACGGCTGCGAAACTACTTGATATTTATAATAGATCACGATATACCACCAAAAAGTTGCGCATGCTGAAATCGTTCAAGCCGTCGGAGCTATATAGTATCTTTTCGAAGCATAACGATGAAGAGCTTATGATGATCGGCGTTCACCTTGGTGAAAAACGAGTCTCCCTCCTTATGGGATATATTCAGACGTATAGAGATATCAAGATTGAGCTTACAGGTGACGACCTGAAAAATATGGGGATCCCACCCTCAAAAGAGATGGGAAAGCTACTAACGGAGCTATTATTTGCGAAACTCGATGGCGTGATAGCCGATAGAGCGCAAGAGGAGGAGTATGTCAGACAAAAACTCGAAAACAACAAAAAAGCTTAACGTATCCGAAGAGGCTATCTCGAAGATATGTGGCACGCAGGATAAGTATCTAAAACTGATTAAATCAGGCTTAAACACCGATATATCGTACGTCGGTGGAGAGTTAACAGTCTCTGGCAATCAGTATGAAGTTTTTAGTACGATTGAGCTATTTAACTATCTGGTAAACCTAGTATTAAATAGAGATATAACCGCCGATGATATACATACGGCGCTACGCCTTGCGCAGAACGGCGAGATGTCGAGTGCAGGTGATATGGCTACCGAAAGGGTGAAGGTCGCTGGCGGCATGAAGTACGTCTCCCCTAAATCTCGCACCCAGAGGGCGTATCTGAATGCGATCCGTGAGCACGATATGGTCTTTGCCTACGGCCCTGCTGGCACAGGGAAAACCTTTTTGGCTGTAGCGATGGCGGTGCATTACTATCTAGAGAAGAGGGTGCAGCGTATAATCTTGACACGTCCTGCTGTTGAGGCTGGCGAGAAGCTCGGATTCCTCCCAGGCGATCTTGCAGATAAGATAAATCCGTACCTTAGACCGCTACACGACGCTCTACATGCAATGCTCGATGGCGAGCTGATCGCAAAGCTGATGGAGAGAGGCGTTATAGAGGTTGCCCCACTTGCATTTATGCGTGGGCGCACACTTTCGGGGGCGTTCGTTATATTGGATGAGGCGCAGAATACGACGGCGGCACAGATGAAGATGTTTCTGACACGTCTCGGATTTGGCTCAAAAGCCGTTATCACAGGGGATACAACACAGGTTGACCTGCCGAAGGATCAAGACTCAGGCTTGACAAATGCTCTAAATACGTTAAAAGGATTAAGTGAGATCGGGTTTATAGAGTTGTCGGAAAAAGATGTTGTTAGACATCCGCTTGTCACAAAGATTATTAGAGCGTATGAGGATATTAAATAATTATGGATTCATTGGATTTAGCAAAGCGCATAGCGCAGATTATCGACTCAAAGTTAGGCGAAGATATACAGTGTATCGACCTAAAGGATAGATCAACCTTGACAGACTATATGATTATAGCTACAGGCAAGGCGGATACCCACGTAAAGGCTATATCAGACGCCCTTTTGGGTGAACTGAAAAAAGAGGATGTCAGCCCATACGCCCACGAGGGGTTTGGCTCTGGCAGCTGGGTTTGTATAGATTATGGCGATGCAATAGTGCATATAATGCGCCCATTCGAGCGCAGCTTCTATAACCTCGCCGCAATCTGGGGTGGGGCTGAAAAGTTGGATCTGCTCCCTAAGGCGTAGTAGGTGGACGGACTTACATTTCATAAGGTAATTCGTATCGTAAAGAGCCGCTATCTTAATGCTAATCTCAATAAGGTAACGGTTCTGGGCGATCAACTCTGCTTCTCTTTCTATACCAACAAAAAAACGGAAGTTATCCTATTTCAATCAACGCCGCCACCAACGCTAGAGATGACCTCTAACGCTGTCGGTGAGGCGAACGGTGCGCTCTCGATCCTTAGCGGTGCAACGCTAACGGACGTTGGCTGCCGCCCATACGACCGATTAGGCTACTTCGAATTTCAGAAACGACGCCCCTCTGGTAAGCTTGTCAAACATAAGATCATGCTTGAGCCGATGGGGAACTACTCTAACGCATTTCTCCTTAACGACGAAGGTGTTATCCTCTATCAACTCTCCGCACGCAGTATCGACCCCGATCGAGATATCGGGGTGGGGGGCAGGTATACCGAGCCACGATTGAATAAAAGATACCATCTAGATAATATCGGAGCCGCCGAGAGCTTTGGCGAATTAGCTGGTTTCTATCCAGTCACTATAAAGGAGGCGGAGAGATATCAGGAGGAGATCGGCTTTAAGGCGGCAGCAGAGCTTATCAGAGCCGAGCTTGCTAACGACGACCACTTCTATATACAGGGCAAACATATCTTTCCATTTGCTCCCAAGGGCGAGACTGCCGATAAGATTGCCTTTGAGCAGCTATCACTGAAAAGGAGTAATGTGGATAACTCCGATCAGGAGCTAAAAAGGCGTATCTCAAAGCTTTATACGAAGCAGCTCGAGCATTATAAAAAGCTAAAGATTAAGCTGGCAGATGATCTCAACTCTGCCCTTGCGTGGGAAAGTAGCTTGCAAGAGGCGGATCTGTTGAAATCTAATATGCATAAGATTAGAGGCAAAGGGGTATATAAGCTCACACGATACACAGAGGATGGTGCTGTGGAGGTGGAGTACGACTTTAACGCTGATGTGTCACTAACCAAACATGTGGAATCGCTCTATAATAGGGCGGCACGGCTAAAGAGGGCGTTGCCTGCGATAGAGGAGAGGGTCGTTGAGGTGGATCAGCTTATAAAATCGGCGGAGGAGCAGCTTTTTTACGTAGAAAGTGCCGATACTAAAGAGCTAAAGGAGCTTGTAGAGCTATCAAAGCCTAAACCACAGAATAGAAAGGAGCGAGTAGACCCTACAGGGATAGAGGAGCATAGACTCGGCGAAACTCTTATATATATCGGCAAAAATAGCGCAGGCAATCATAGGCTAGTCTTTCAATTTGCAAATGCAGATGATACGTGGCTACATGCGCAAAATATCCCATCGGCGCACGCAATTATTCGCAAAGATGGCGAGATAACGGATGAGGAGCTACAATTTGCTGCAAACCTCGTGGCTGGGCGTAGTAAACATAAAAATGAGGCGAAAGTATTGGTCGATTATACACTGAAAAAGTATGTGAAGAAACCTCGAAATACACCTGTGGGCTTTGTTGTGTACACGCACTTTAAAACTATTATG
>JAITWF010000067.1 GCA_031285415.1 Deferribacteraceae bacterium | reverse complement strand
TATGTTGATCGCTGGGGAGCGCAGATGGCGTGCAGCTGGGCTTGCAGGGCTTAGAACTGTGCCAGCAGTAGTTATCCCTCATCCAGAGGAGAATGAACGCCTAGAGTTAGCTCTTATAGAGAATACACAGCGAGACGACCTCAAGCCGATGGAGCTTGCAAGGGCGTATAGTGCGCTGATGATACGCTGTGCGTACAAGCAGGAGGAGCTAGCGAAAGTTGCAGGCAAAAGCCGCAGTGCAGTGGCAAATACCCTGCGACTACTCGATCTAGAGCCGATCGTTATGGACGCACTAGAGAGTAAACAGCTGACAGAGGGGCATGCAAGAGTCTTCCTTACACTCGACAAAGGGCTTATTTCAGAGCTTCTGAATGCGGTGATTCAGCGTGGGCTATCGGTCAGACAGACAGAGGCACTCGCAAAGATGCTTGCAACAGAGCCTAAAAAGGCAGTAGCAGCGGATCCTAATATAGAGGCACTTACAAAAGAGTTCGAGAGCTTCTTTGGGTCTAAGGTGAGTATGAAGGGAAAGAAGGGTAAAGATAGCGGAGTTATAGAGATAAAGTATAGCTCGGCAGAAGAATTGGATAAAATCGTTAATAAACTCAGGGGAGAAACATGCTGAAAACCACAAAAGAGAGCACAGGTATCGACGCTTTATTAGGGCAGAATACATCTTTTAGCGGCACATTAGTGTTCGACGGAATTGTACGTATTGATGGCAACTTTGAAGGGAAGATCAAAACAAACGATACACTAGTTATCGCTGAATTTGGCAAGGTAAACGCAGAGATCGAGGCTGGCGTTGTGAAGATCCTTGGCGAGTTTCACGGCACTATCGTTGCAAAAACAAAGGTTGAGATGTTTAAACCAGCTCAAGTTTTCGGCACATTGAACACCCCTAATATCCGCATGGAGGAGGGTGTTCTGTTCAACGGAACTACCGAGATGGGGTCTACAAAAAATAAATAAAAACTCCTATCTAGAAGTTTTTGGCAAATAGGCTGTTTTTCCGATTGTAGGGGCGAGGTTAGCCCGCCCTATAAATTATGGAGGTAACTATACTATGCGTAAGCCACTAATAGCAGGCAACTGGAAGATGTTTCTGACCGTTGAAGAGGCGCAAGCACTTGCGAAATCGCTTTGCGACAGCGATATCGACTATAGCAAGTGTGATGTGCTACTTGCCCCTAGCTTCACCAACATATATGCCGTTCATAATGTAGTAAAGGCGGCAGGTAAACCGATCAAGGTTGCTGCGCAGAATGTGTATACCGAAGATAGCGGCGCATTCACCGGCGAGGTCAGCTTGCCGATGGTAAAGAGTGCTGGCGCAGACTCTGTAATATTAGGTCACTCCGAGCGTAGAAATGTCTTTGGCGAGACAGACGAGTTTATAAATGCTAAAGTTCATAAGGTATTAAAGGCAGGCATGTCTGTAATCCTCTGCGTAGGCGAGCTTCTGGAGGAGCGTGAATCGGGCAACGCTAATAGCGTGGTGGTATCACAGCTAACGAAGGGGCTTGCAAATGTGGCTAGCCTTTCAGATATTGTAATCGCATATGAGCCAGTTTGGGCTATAGGCACAGGCAAAACAGCCTCTCCAGCAGACGCACAGGCTATGCACAAGGTGATCCGCACCTCTATCGAGAAGCTCTACGGCAAGGCGGCGGCTAGCGAAGTTCGTATCCTCTACGGCGGCAGTGTGAAGCCTGATAACGTAACCTCGCTAATGGCAGAGGATGATATCGATGGTGCGTTAGTTGGCGGAGCGAGCTTGAAAGCAGTAGATTTTTTAAAGATTATTAACTATTAAGATATGGTAACAAAAACTGTTTAGATTGATGTAGCGCAAGGCGGCTTTTTAAAACCAAACCGCAGTGTACATGAGACGTACATGAGGATTTGGTTTTAAAAAATAACACAGCGATACGCAATATAAACAGTTTTTACAGGAGAATTTGTAGATGTACACTATAGTTTTAGCACTACACGTATTTGTATGTATCCTTTTGATAGTGGCTGTTCTGATACAGTCTGGCAAAGGGGGCGACCTCGGTTCGGCACTTGGTGGCGGCTCAGGCTCCGATGTATTTGGCCCTGGCGCACCTGCCAATATTATGACTAAGATCACCACCGTTATTGCGGCGTGCTTTCTGATCCTCTCATTAGGATTGGCACTACTCGCAAGCAACAGAAATAGCGGCAGTATATTGCAAAATTATCAGCAATCGGCTCCAGCACAGCAGAGTATGCCGCAGACGACCACTCCGCCGACTATGCCTCCTGTACAGGGTCAATAAAGCTAGATGAACTGTAGAAGATCGTTTGCGCTACTAATCTGCCTCTCCCTGTTTACCCTTGTGGGGTGTAAGAAAGATACACCCCAAGAGGTTACCCCTGTGGAGATAGCTCCAGAGCCAACCGCCGTGGTGGCAGAGCCGTACGGCGATATGCTCGTGCAGGCAGCGATAGGCGAGCCGTTAAACCTGATCCCTGCTATTGCGCACGATTCTGCATCTCACGATGTGGCGTCGCTTGTGTACAATGGGCTTGTCACCGCCGATAAAGATCTAAACCTTAAAGGGGATCTGGCGGAGAGCTGGCAGGTATCGGATGATGGGCTTACGATCGTATTCAATCTTCGCAAAGATGTCAAATGGCACGATGGCACTCCATTTACAGCACGCGACGTACTCTTTACCTATAAATTTATGATAGATGAAGATACCCCTACATCGTACGCTGGCGATTTTTTGGCGGTGTCAAGTGTTGTAGCGTTGGATGAGTATACGGTAGAGGTGAAGTATCCTCGTCCGCACGCCCCTTCACTCGTTAGCTGGAGCATGTGGATAATGCCAGCGCACCTTTTGGAGGGGGTATCCCCAACTAAATCGTCGCTACAGCGCAATCCTATCGGTACAGGTCCCTATATCTTTGAAAGCTGGGAGCCAAATCAACGGCTTACATTGAAGGCAAACCCTGACTATTATGAGGGGCGTCCCCATACAGAGAGGATCGTGTTTCGATTCCTTCAAGATCAGAGTGCCGCCTTTCTGGAGCTTCTAAAGGGGGGAGTAGATCTGATGGATCTCACCCCTGCACAGTACGCCAAACAGACGGACACCGACCGGTTCAAGAGCCAGTATAACACATATAACTACCTGAGTAGCACCTATGCGTATATCGGATATAACCTAACTAGGAAGCCGTTCGACGATGTACGAGTGCGCAAAGCGTTGAGCTACGCCACCCCTCGCCAGCAGATTATCGATAGCGTGCTGTACGGCATGGGTACCCCTGCTACAGGTCCTTATAAACCTGGCACGGCATGGCATAATCCCAATGTCGCAACCTACAACTACGATATCGAAAAAGCTAAGGCTCTGCTTGCAGAGGCTGGCTGGGCGTTGAACGATAAGGGTGTATTAACGAAAGATAAGAAACCGTTTAAGATAGAGCTTCTAACGAATCAAAGTACCACAAGGGTGCAGATTGCAGAGATCGTTCAGGCGAGCTGGAAGGAGCTTGGGATAGAGGTGACGATCCGAGTGACAGAGTGGGGGGCGTTTATAAAGGAGCATGTGGAGAAGCGCAACTTCGACGCAACGATACTTGCCTGGAATATTGTTTTAGACCCCGATCCGATAGATGTATGGCACTCAAAATCGTGTACCGATAAGAATGTGTTAAACTTTATATGCTATAGAAATGCAGAGGCTGACAAACTGATGGAGGACGCTCTTCTGTCGTTCGATCCAGCGGTGCGTAAAGCTTATTACGATAGATTTCAGGAGATATTAGCCGAGGAGCAGCCGTATACATTCCTATACGTGCCGCAGGAGCTTGTCGCTATATCAAGCAGGTTCAAGGCTGTGGAGCCTGCGGCGGCAGGGTTGACGCATAATATAATAGACTGGTATGTGCCAGAAGACGAACAAAAGTATAAAAATCGTTAGCTTAGCGCACTACTGCGTTATTTTTTAAAACTAAATCCTCATGTACGTCTATGTACACTGCGGTTTAGTTTTAAAAAGCCGCCTTGTATTGCTTCTAATCTAACAATTTTTTAAGAGGAGTTATGAGTGAAAGAGCTACAACTGACAGGCGTTAAATTCAAACGTGCTGGTAAAATATACGATTTCCTATCGGGTGGGTTCGGCGAAAAGGCTGGCGATCTCGTGGTGATCGAGGCAGAGAAGGGCGAGGATATCGCCACCGTTGCCGTGCCAGAGCGCACTGTGAAGATCGATAAAGATAACGGTATGAAGAGAGTCTTGCGTATCGCCACCGAGCAGGATCTAAAGAATCGCTGCGCCAATAAGGTGGAGGAGGCGGAGGCGCTGAGAAGCTGCCGAGAGTTCGCAATTCAACTAAAGCTCGAGATGAAGCTACTCCTCGCCGAGTATACCCTCGACAAGAGCAAGCTTACATTCTACTATACAGCCGATAATCGTGTAGATTTTCGTCAGTTAGTAAAAGATCTCGCACGTGTATATCGCACTCGTATAGAGATGCGCCAGATAGGCGTCAGAGACGCTACCAAAATTTTAGGCGGCTTCGGCGTGTGCGGCAGAGAGCTTTGCTGTACAAGCTTTTTGCGCAAATTTGATAATATATCGATAAAAACAGCTAAGGGGCAGAACGTCAGCATGAACCCAACAAAGATCTCTGGTATCTGCGGCCGCCTTATGTGTTGCCTAGTGTATGAAAAGGGTGGAGAGGGTTGCTGTCACTCCGCTCGCACCGAAGATGGTATAATCGATCTGAACGCTATAGTTGTAGAGGATAATGCGGAGGGAGAGCTATGAGTTTTTACGTTACCACCCCGATCTATTACGTAAACGATGTGCCGCATCTGGGGCATACATACACCACTGTGGCAGCCGATACTATAGCACGCTTCAAACGCATGTGTGGCGAGGAAACGTTCTTCCTCACCGGCACCGACGAGCATGGACAGAAGATCGAGCAGGCGGCAGCTAAGAAGAAGCTTACGCCGAAAGAGCTTGCCGATAATGTGGTCGGTCGATATTACAAACTATGGGAGAAGCTCGGGATCACAAATAATAAGTTTGTGCGCACCACTGACGAGTACCATAAAACCGCCGTACAGGCGATCTTTAAGAAGTTACAAGACAATGGCGATATATACGAGGGCGAGTATGAGGGGTGGTACTGCACCCCATGCGAGGCGTTCTGGACGGAATCACAGCTTCGTGAGGATAATCTCTGCCCAGATTGCGGCCGCCCAACGGCGAAGATGAAGGAGCCAACCTACTTCTTCCGCATGTCAAAGTATCAGGACGCACTTCTGAAACATATCGAGGCGCACCCAGATTTTATAAAACCTGAATCTAGACGTAATGAGATTATATCGTTTATTAACGAAGGTTTGCGAGATCTATCTGTCAGCCGAGTCACCTTCTCGTGGGGTGTCAAGGTGCCAAACGATCCGAAACATGTAATATATGTGTGGATCGACGCACTTGTGAACTACTTAACTGCACTAGGGTATACAACCGACGATGACGCACTCTTCAAAAAGTTTTGGCCTGCGACGGTGCAGCTAGTGGGAAAGGATATCCTTCGATTCCATACTGTATACTGGCCTACAATGCTTATGTCTCTTGGGCTTCCGCTACCAAAATCGGTATTCGCTCATGGCTGGTGGACGGTTGAAGGGCAGAAGATGTCAAAGTCGCTAGGCAACGTGGTGGATCCGTTCTACGTCACCGATAAGTTTGGTATAGATCAGGTTCGCTACTTCCTCCTTCGAGAGGTAACGTTCGGATTAGATGGAGATTTCTCTTATAAAGCACTGATACATCGCATAAATGGCGACCTTGCGAATGATTTAGGCAACCTCACCACTCGCACATTAGGGATGATTACTCGATACTTCGATGGCGTGATCCCTGCGGCTGGCGAGTTTCAAGATACCGAAAGGGCTATACATACACTTATCGCCGATACGGCGAAGAGCTACGTTAATCATATGAACGATCTTGCCTTTAATAAAGCGCTTCTCTCTGTATGGGAGCTAGTTGGTGCACTGAACCGATATATCGACAGCATGCAGCCTTGGGCTCTTGCAAAAGATGAGGCACAGAAGGACAGACTGGGTACAGTTCTATACACAGCGGTCGACGGACTGCGAGCATTATCATATTTTATCGCACCATTTATGCCAGAGAGTGCTGTTAAGCTTCGCTCGCAGATAGGTATAAATGCAGAGATAGCAGTAGATAACGTTTCAACGCTGGAGCAGTCGGCTAAAATGCCTGCTGGTGGCAAGCTTGGCGAGGTTGTGGCACTCTTTCCTCGTATAGATGAGAAGGAGATGATGGCGGCGATTATGCAAGATCAGTCGAAAGATACGCCGAAGCTGCAAGAGGCTGTATCTACAGAGGTAGAGCAGATCGGAATCGCCGATTTTGAGAAGATTCGCATTATCGCTGGCAAGATAGAGGCGGCAGAAAAGGTTGCAAAATCGGAGAAGCTCCTGCGTCTATCGGTAAACGATGGGGTAGGCGTGCGCACGATCGTCTCTGGTATCGCAAAAAGCTACGAGCCTCAAGATCTTGTAGGGAAAACGGTAGCGATCTTAGAGAATTTAAAACCTGCAAAGCTGATGGGAATCGAATCAAGAGGGATGATATTGGCGGCATTTGACGGTGAAAGACACCATGTGGTGATCCTGCCAGATTCGGTGCCAGCAGGAACGAAGATCAAATAGAATAAACCTTGCAGAACATACGTAATATTGGTACGATACTCTCTATGGAGTAAAAATTGTTTACACGTTATATTTATATAATTGCGCTTGCGCTAATACTCTGTTCATGCACATCGGTGGTGAAGAAGAGCGATAAACCTGCCGTTATCACAACGAATAGCATGATCGCCGACATTGTGCGAAATGTTGCAGGTGAGTTTGTCACCGTTGAATCGATAATGCCCCCAGGGATCGACCCTCACCAGTATAAAGCTAGTGAGGGGGATGTCGTGAAGCTTGCAGGGGCAGATCTGATCTTTCACAACGGCCTATCCCTTGAGGGGAAGCTTGGAAAGGTGCTTGAGCGCACTCAAAAACAGGTTCTTTCATACCCTATCACTCAATATATGCCACGAGATCAGTTCATCGTCGATATGAATACCCCCGATCCACACGTATGGTTCGATCCTCAGATGTGGGTATACGCTATAAACTGCGTAGCAGACGCACTTGTGCAGATAGATCCTGCAAACACCCTATACTATCGCAAAAATGAAGAGACCTATATCAGAGAGCTACTACAGCTGAATGAGAATAGCAAAGCTCGCCTCGATACCGTTCCGATGAATAAACGGATCTTGATCACCTCGCACAACGCATTCCGCTACTTTGGCAGAGCCTACGGCTGGGAGGTGCTTGGCGTGCAGGGGATGAACACCAACAGTGAAACATCTGTGTACAGCATTCAGGCGCTCGCCGATACCGTCATGCGACGTGGCGTTGAGTGCGTGTTTACAGAGACCTCTGTGCCGTACCGCTCGATAGAGGCATTGACAGCCTCTGTAATCGCCCTAGGTGGCAACTTAAAACATTGCGGCGTACTCTACTCTGACTCGCTTGGGGTAGCTGGCTCCGATATCGATAGCTACGAGAAGATCTTCGAGTATAACCTCGATACGATTATTAATGGAGTTCTGAATGAGCAATAATAAATCCACACCACCGCAAGGGGGAGCCTCCGATAACCGTGCCGCTACGCCGATGGAACACCTTCAACGGCTTGATGTGGCGATACATGTGGAGGACCTCACCGTATCGTTCGACAATACCCCTGTACTGTGGGATATCGATATGGAGATCCCGAAGGGCGTTATAATGGCGGTGATCGGGCCTAACGGTGCTGGCAAGACCACTATGCTTAAATCTATATTAGGTCTTACGAAACCAAACGCAGGGCAGATCTTCATCTTCGGCAAACCTGCCGAAAAGCAGAGGAGGCTCATCGCATATGTGCCGCAGAAGGCCAGCGTGGATTGGGATTTTCCTATAAGCGTTCTCGATATGGTGCTGATGGGAACATATTCGAATGTAGGCTGGATATTGCGCCCTAGCAAGGCTAGCAAGCAGAGAGCTATCGACGCATTGAAGCAGGTGGGCATGCTCGCCTTTAAAGATAAACAGATCGGCGCACTCTCTGGTGGGCAGAAGCAGCGAATCTTCATTGCACGTGCGCTTGTGCAGGAGGCGGATATCTTCCTGATGGATGAGCCGTTTCAGGGGGTAGACCTTGCTACAGAGCGTGCGATCGTCGAGATCTTGCACGACCTAAAGGAGAGGGGCAAAACCGTTGCTGTCGTCCATCACGACCTACAGACGGTGCGAGAGTACTTCAACTGGGTATTTATGATAAACGTCCGCCGTATCGCCGTGGGGCCTGTGAATAAAGTGTTTACAGAGGAGAATCTACGCCTTACATACGGCGGCAAGAGCGGATTCGTGGAGCGAAGCTGATGTTTGATATCGATTTCAGCTATACACTCTTTATCGTTGCAGGAGGGGCGGCACTTTTAGGTGCTATAAGTGGCATTATCGGCTCCCTTGCAATGTTAAAGAAGAACAGCCTCCTGGCAGACGCCGTATCTCATGCAAGTTTGCCAGGGATCGTGCTGGCGTTTATGCTGACAGGCTCTAGAACGCACTCCGTGCTAATCATCGGTGCCGCAATAGCTGGATGTTTTGCCGCCTCTAATATGTTTCTGCTCGTAAAGAAAGGTCATTTAAAGAAAGATAGTTCGCTAAGCCTTATGTTATCTATGTATTTCGGATTAGGCATGGTGCTTTTAAGCTATATACAGTATAAACCGAACACCGCCCCTGCTGGGATTGAGACCTTTCTATTCGGACAGGCGGCAACTATGCTTGTAAGCGATATTCAGGTGATCGCCGTAATCGGCGGAATTATCCTCTTCCTGCTGATAGTTTTCTGGAAGGAGCTTCTCCTTGTGGCATTCGATTCTGAATACGCCGCTGGCACTGGGCTTCCAGTCACAAAGCTAGAGCTTCTATTCCTATTTATGCTAGTCGGAAGCGTTATTATCGGTCTTCAGACCGTTGGCGTGGTGCTTATGAGTGCGCTACTTGTGACACCTGCCGCCGCTGCACGCCAGTGGACGAATAATATAGTCGTTATGATGTTGCTTGCGTCGTTCTTCGGCGCACTCTCTGGTGTTATCGGCAGCGTCGCCTCTAGCTTTATACCAAATCTGCCTACTGGCCCTGCGATAATAGTGTGTATCAGCCTTATTGCGCTCCTATCGTTCTTCCTTGCTCCGTGCAGAGGGATTATACCGAACTACTTACGCAGGAAAAATAAACTTATATATGCCGACGCACATGCGGTGCTTGATACACTATATATCTTAGCAGGGCAAGATGGCGGCGAGAAGGGGCATGAGCGAGCGCATATACGCTCGATGTTCCCTATAAAAAACGATGTAGACGCTATGCTTGCAGAGTTAAAGGAGAAGGGGCTTGCAACGGAGATCTCTCCTGCGCACTGGTCGATCACCCCTTTAGGACGAAGTGTAGCAGAGCGTTCTGGGCATATAATAGATATGAGTGGGAAGGCATTGCATGATTAACGCACAGCTAGAGATAATCTTAATCGCCTGTATTACCGCAATCTGCTGCTCCATCCCTGGAGTGCTTCTGGTGCTTCGCAGGATGACATTGCTAGGCGATGCTATCAGCCACTCGGTGCTATTAGGTATAATTATCGGCTTTTTTATTGTAAATACGATCGATTCGCCAATATTAGTACTATCCGCAGGTATTGTGGGGCTACTGACCGTTGTGCTGGTCGAGATACTTGCTGGCACAAAGTTAATAAAGATCGACGCCGCTATTGGGGTGATCTATCCGTTCCTCTTTAGCGTTGCGGTGATACTGATCTCGCTCTTTTCAGTGCAGGTTCATGTCGATACCGACGCAGTACTGATGGGCGAGTTAGCTTTTGCGCCGCTGAACCGACTAGAGATAAATGGTGTCGATTATGGGGCGATGTCGGCGTATCAGATCGGCGGCGTCATGCTTCTTAATATAATACTCTGCTTTATCTTCTATAAGGAGTTAAAGCTTGCGATATTTGATCCAAACTACGCTGCAACATCAGGATTCAAGCCGAAAACAGTGCTATACGGCATGATGTTGATGGTTTCGATAACGGTAGTGGTTGCCTTCGAGGTCGCAGGCTCTATCATGGTGGTTGCGCTACTTGTGGGTCCTGCTATTATGGCGTCGTACTTCACAAAACGCCTCTGGGCGATGTTCTTTCTGGCACCGATTGCAGGGGTGATCGCAACGCTACTGGGATATTGGGCGTCGCACCTCCTTACTGTATCGATCGCTGGCAGTATAACGACGACGATCGGTTTACTCTTCATGTTCATCTTTATCTTCGCACCAAAAACAGGGATGATTGCGAAGGCGTACCAGAGACATACGATGAGAGCAGAATTTTCAGTAAATATGCTCCTAGTACACCTATGGCAACATGAGGTGATCGGCGACGCCAGAGAGGAGAATATGAAGGGTACAATCTCCACTCACTTTAATTGGAACGGTGAGTTCACCGAGCTTGTACTTAACTCTGCTATCGTAAGGGGATTTTTGCAGGTTAGCGACGATAATACCGTTCAGCTTTTGCCAGAGGGGCGAGAGCAGGCTTGCAGAGCAATGGAGGGGTAGGTTGCAGCTATGGAGGCTATATTTGCACCGCTTCTATCATCGGTATTCGCACTTATAGCCATAACAAACGCATTTGGCAACGTTCCAGTATTCCTCTCAATGTCTGAAGATCTCGACAATCGCCTACGCAAAAAGCTATTCCGTGCTGTGATACTTACCGCTTTTATTATATCGATGATCTTCGCCGTTGTCGGCACATTTATAATGGAGCGGATCTTTCTACTCACCCTTGCAGAGCTTCGTATCGCTGGGGGCGCACTTATTATCGCCGTTGCAGTGAAAAATCTGATGGAGGCAGCAAAAACTGCCAACAGCCCCACCACCACCGTTCAATCAACTGATAGCGACATCTACAAACGAATTATCCCTATGGCGTTTCCTCTCCTAGTGGGGCCTGGCGTTCTCTCCACAATTATAATTATGACTGGCGAAAATGGCATGATTACAACAATTTTAACCGTTTTAATCTCATTTACGCTGATCTTTCTGCTCTTTAGCAATACGAATATTATCGAGAAGATCTTAGGGAAGCTTGCCCTATATGTGATCTCTCGAATTATGCAGATCTTTATCATGACGACTGGGGTGCATATGCTGACGGTCGGCATTTTGGATTCTTTTCCTATCTTAGGGGGATTAAAGTGAACGATATCTTAGTTTTACTGCCGCTTGTATCTACATCTGTCTTTGCGCTGCTCGCTATCCTGAACCCCTTTGGCAACCTGCCGGTCTTTATCTCGATGTCCGACGACCTCGATGAGCCTACACGCAAGAAGCTCTTCCGCTCGATAGTCTTTACGGCAGCGGTGATAATGTTTATCTTTGCGCTTATCGGGCAGTTTGTGATGGAGAATATCTTTAGCCTCAATATAGCAGAGCTACATATCGCAGGGGGGCTACTATTCCTGATAATGGGCGCAAAGAATCTGCTCTTTCCACAGGTCGCCTCCGACGATCATAAAAATGTCATTAACTACGACGAAGAGGTCTCTAAACGGATCGTACCGATGGCTTTTCCAATACTTGTAGGCCCTGGCACACTCTCCACCCTCATCATCATACATAGCGAACATGGCATGCCGATCACGCTTGTATCGATAGTGGTAGTGATCCTCATCACCTTCCTACTATTCATGAGTATCAAGCAGATCGAGAGGGTCTTTGGCAAGCTAGTGTTATACGTAATCTCTCGAATCATGCAGGTCTTTATCATGGCGATCGGGGCGAAGATGTTTGTGATCGGCATGAAATCAGTATTTCCACTACTGGCGCAATGATAATAGCAGGTGTAGACGAGGTGGGCAGAGGGGCGTTGGCTGGTCCTGTGGTGGCATGTGCAGTCATCCTGCCGCCAGATTATGTAAACCTAGAGATAAAGGATTCAAAAAAACTCTCCGCCAGAAAACGAGAGCGATTAGCAGTTGAAATACAGAAAAACGCTATCGCTATCGGGATAGGGGTGGTGTGCAATATTTTAATCGACAAGATCGGAATCGTTCCAGCCACTAAACAGGCTATGCATATGGCTATAATACGCCTTGGCACCCCATGCGACAAGATCATCGTGGACGCAGTTGCGCTCAATAACCTCCCATGCCCTCACGAACACCCATATAAAGCAGACGACCTGTATCCATGCGTATCCGCCGCCTCTATCGTCGGGAAGGTCTACAGAGACGCACTAATGGTGAAGCTTGCAACGGTATCGCCAGCCTACCAGTGGGATAAGAATAAGGGCTACGGCTCTGCCGCACATATCGCCGCAATAAAAGATGTCGGACTGTCGCCACTACATAGGAGGACGTTTTGTTCGGCTTTTTCCGCAAACTAACGCTCACCTTCGGTGCCGAAGGGGAGAGGCTCGCCGCAAAGTATCTGAAAAAAAAGGGGTACACGATCTTAGAGCAAAACTACCGATCTCCACTAGGCGAGATCGATATTATAGCAACCTGCCAGAATAAACTGATCTTTGTAGAGGTGAAGAGGCGCAGCTCCGCCAGATTTGGCAAAGGTTATGAAGCCGTCACTCGCAGGAAGCAGCAGCAGATTATAAAAACTGCCAACCACTACCTAAAGTATCATAACTTTAATCTACTCTGCCAGTTTGATATAATCTCTATAGATGGCGACGAGATAACGCATATTGAGAGAGCGTTTAATACTCATTAATTCATCTTGACTATCGCTCCTAGAGGATCCATAATCTATATATAGAGGTCGACATGATTAAAGTTGCCAAAGTTGAATCGTTGCCAACAGAGTTATTGCACGATACTGAGCCATATAATGAGTGGTTTTGCGCTAAGGTGAATGAGGCTCTGCATAGCACCAAGCCATTAATACCTCATGAACAGGCTATGGACGATATACAAAAAATAATCGATAGAAAACGCAATAATGATTAGTTGGCACCAAGAGGCGTTGGATGATCTATCTGCGATCATTGACTATATATCCGACGACAACCCTGCAGCTGCTCAGCTCTTAAAAGATGAGATCTTGGCTAAAATCAACAATCTATTACGCTTCCCATATATCTACAAACCAGGGCGTGTCGAAGGAACACGTGAGATGGTCGTAACGACGAACTATATCGTTGTGTATACAGAGAATAATGGTACAATCACTATATTACGAGTATTGCACACCGCACGCCTTTGGCCTTAATACTCAATCTTAAAGGTATTCCCACCCATATCGTTCTTAGTCACGCTGATATGCCCATGGTAGAGCATTACGATATGCTTAACGATCGCAAGCCCCAGCCCAGAGCCAGAGTGAGACCTATTGCGAGAGTCGGACACTGAGTAAAATCGCTCGAAGATCCTGCTTCTATCGCTCTTTGCAATAACAGGCCCCTCATCGGATACCGCAATCACAGCACTATCGATCAGCACCTCAACCCTCTTGCCAGTAGAGTACTTCTGCGCATTCGAGACGAGGTTTGATAAAATGCTTAATAGGTGCGCCGCCTCCATTCGAACTGTATCGGTCTTAACCTCAAAGATAAGCTCATGCCCATATAGATCCTTTAGCTCTGCCACGATCTCCTGCACGTCAGCCGTAGCGTTTGGGGTGTTGGCTGTATTCTCTAGGCGGTGAAGCTCTAGCATATCTGATATAAGCTCCGACATACGAATGCTGTTGCGATGGATCGTATTAAGGAACCGCTCCATCGTCTCCTTCGGCATAGAGGGATCTTTCAATATCGTCTCCGACGCACCCTGCACCAGTGCCAATGGCGTTTTAAGCTCGTGAGAGATATTCCCCACAAGGTCAGTTTTATAGTTTATATAATCTGCATTTGCCGAAAGATTCGTCATGATCATCATATTGGAGAGGAGAAAGTTTAGCTTATCCTGCAAAAGTTCTCTACTCCTATCCGCCTCAATCGCCTGATGTTCCGCCCTGCGCACCAGAAGAAGAGCCTTATCCATAATAGGATCAGAGAATGGGATAAACTCCTCGCCTCGAATCGCCCTCTCAAAACCCACAAGCTCCCTCGCCCGACGCATGGCGATAAATCCTGCAAATGCCGCCACAATCCCCATTAAGATAACAAAGATCCCTATATTCATCACATGTCTATTATTGTAGAATGTTGCAGGGTAGGCTAGGCGCAAAATATTTCCAGAGGGAAGAGCTTTTGCGTAATAGATCATGTACTCGCCAGTCGATCTACTCTTACGTACGGCGATCTTCGGCACTCCAAGGATTGCACTGCGCACCTCCTCCCTGCTGGAGTGATTTTCAGCGATATCAGGGTTCACTATAGCCGAATCCACCAACATTCTCCCCTCTTGCGAGATAACAGAGATCCGCAAGTTGGTTTCATTCGTAATATTTCTCAATGCTGTATGGCTTTCTTCTGTGTGCGACTCTGGAAGCCCTGTATCTTTAATCATCACCCACTGGTCGGTAAGCAAGCGTTGCAACTGCATTTCGGCATTATCACTATTTTTCTGATATAGAAATGCAAGGGCGATCAGAAGCGACAGAGCAGCAGGAAGGAAGATAATCAGAAATGTTCGCATAACACTGTTTTTCATCAATCCTCCCAGCAGTAGCCGATCTTTGGCACCGACTTTATAAATCTACCCCTCTCGCCTAACTTCTTGCGAAGGCTTGCGATATGGGCGTCGACCGTCCGTGTGAAGATATCGTTATCGTACCCCCAAACGCTATTAAGTATCTGATTGCGAGTGTATACCCTCTGCGGATTTGCAATAAGGAGTGACAATAGGTCGTACTCCTTCTGCGTCAGGCTCAACGGCTCGCCGTCTACGATGACTTTATGCGTGGTATCGTCGATATAGATCCCCTGACGGCTCTTTTTAACGTTAATATCAGAGCTACTGCGGCGCATAATTGCGTTCACCTTCGCCTCTAGGAAGTCGATACTGAACGGTTTCGTTATATAGTCGTCTGCCCCCTTCTCGAGAGCGTTTATCAGATCATGCTCGCCATTACGAGCAGATAGGATTATCACTGGAGTGGTAACCCCCTTCCTGCGTATAATCTCCAGAAAGTGTATCCCATTAAGCCCTGGAAGCATTATGTCTAAAAGAATTAGATCAGCTGGGACATCCTCCAGCACAATGAGTGCGTCGTTCGCATTAGCAAGTGGAACAGCCTTATGCCCCATACGCTCAAGGTTATACTGGATCAGCTCTCGAAGCTCAGCCTCATCTTCAATCAGCAGGATTGTGCTCATTTTTGATATCCATATGGCGTATATTGGTGCCATCTAATACGTAATGCACAGCTTCGGCGATATTTTTGGAGTGATCGGAGATACGAGCAATTCGGCGCACAACGTTTGTCATCGCTATGCCGAGCTTCCCCTTATCAGGGTTAGCGGTGATAAAAAGTAGTAACTCCTTCGTAACTTTACTTTGAATCGTATCGATCTCCTTGTCGATATCCATCACCCTCGCCGCCCTCTCGATACTCTCCTCGGTAAACGCCTCCGCCGCAATGGTAAGGGCATTCGCCGTCATCTTCGCCATCTCTGCAAGATCGGGCAGACTCTGCACCAATGGTGCGCAGTGGTGTTTCTTCACCTGCTTTGCTATCACCTTGCAGTGATCAGCCACCCTCTCGATATCCATAATAAGGCGCAACGCCGCCACTACGTAACGAAGCTGCGACGCCTTAGGATCGTATAACGCTAAGATCCGTAGGCAATGCTCATCGATCTCGAGATCGAGCCTGTCAACCTCTTTATCTCGTGCCACTACATCGCTAGCCAGATCTACATCTTGCGTCTGTAGCGCAATGATAGCGTCGGCAAACATCGACTGCGTAATACTTATCATATTAGCTAACGTACTGCTTAGCTCGAAAAATTCAAAATCCATCCGTTTAGACACTGTAACTCCTCCTCATTCACAACACTCCCCCCTTGAGGGGGAGTCAGCAACTCGTTGCTGGTGGGGGGTAAAGACCCCTCCCCGAAGCAGAAGCTTCGACCCTCCCTCAAGGGGAGGGTGCCGTGGGTCATCCAAATCTTCCCATAACATAATCTTCAGTCATCTTTACTTTTGGACGAGTGAAGATCGTATTCGTCTCATCCATCTCTATAATCTCGCCAAGATACATAAACGCCGTATAGTTTGATATCCGTGCCGCCTGCTGCATATTGTGCGTCACGATAAGTATAGTCACATCATCTTGCAACTCTACCATAAGCTCTTCGATCTTTGTAGTGGAAATTGGGTCGAGTGCGCTCGTAGGCTCGTCAAATAGTATCACCGCTGGATCTACTGCCAGTGCACGTGCGATTACAAGCCGCTGCTGCTGCCCACCAGAGAGGCTATTGGCAGAGCTATTAAGTCTATCTTTTACCTCGTCCCACAAAGCCGCCTGCCTAAGCGCCCTCTCCACCTTCTCTGCCAATATAGCCTTATTCTTCACCCCTTTCAGGCGAGGGCCATATGCGATATTATCAGCAATACTCATAGGAAATGGCGTCGGTTTCTGAAAAACCATCCCCATAGAGCTGCGTAGCTCGATCGTATCCGCCTCTGGTGCGAGGATATTGGCACCGTTCATGACGATCTCCCCCTCGTACCGATTATTGGGGTATAGATCGTGCATACGGTTGAAACAGCGCAGTAGCGTCGTCTTGCCGCACCCCGAAGGGCCTATCAGCGAGGTGATCTTATTTTTCTGCACACTCATATTGATATTTTTGAGTGCATGATGTTTGCCGTAAAAGAAGTTTAGATCTTTCACCGTTATCAACGCTTTATCCATAATCTCCCTGCAATATTAAGTATTAGTATAAAGAATGTTATCACAAATGCCGCCGCCCACGCCATCTGCACCCACGAATCGTATGGCGAAGCGGCGTACTGGTAGATCGTCACAGTTAGCGATGGCATAGGTTCAGTCATATCTAATGAGAAGAAGTTGTTATTGAACGATGTAAAGAGTAGCGGCGCAGTCTCGCCAGCGATACGAGCTATCGCAAGTAAAATCCCAGTAAAGATCCCTCTAGACGCCGCCTTATATACGATCTGGATTATCACCTTGTGGTACGGCGCACCGAGGGCAAACGCCGCCTCTCTGAGCGTCCACGGCACAAGTCTCATCATATCCTCGGTGGTGCGGATAATCACAGGCAGCATTATCACCGCAAGTGCCGCCGCCCCTGCCCAACCGTTGAAGGTGTGCAGCGGCTTCACCAAGATCGCATAGACGAACGTTCCGATAACGATCGAGGGCATGCTGACGGCGATATCGCTCAACACCGATACAACTCTGCCCACCTTTGAGAATCTGCCGTACTCCGCCAGAAAGGTGCCGCCTAACATACCTAACGGTACGCCGATAATGACAGCCACTAACGTCAAGATCCCCTGCCCTACAAAGGCGTTACGCAATCCACCAGCACTATCCCCGAATGGCGGTGCAGGATCTTGAGTGAATAACGCCCAGTTTATAGAGGAGATTCCATTTCTAAGCACGTCAAAGAGTATAAAGAATAAGAAGAATAACCCGACTGCGGCGCATAGTGCCGATATAGTTAGAGCTATAAGGTTGGTTAGTTTACGTGATCTCATTTCGCAATGCTCCCACGTAGCATATATTTAGCCGCCGATAGTATTAAAAGATTCGCCACAAAGAGGATTAGAGCTAGGAAGAATAGCGACGATAGGTGTATCCCCGACGCCTCGTTAAACTCATTCGCTAGCACACTTGTAATCGTTGTAAATGGCGAGAAGATCGACTCAAGTGCGCCATGACGATTGTCGATCACGTATGCAACCGCCATAGTCTCGCCTAACGCCCTGCCAGTGGCGATTATAATCCCCCCAGCTGTTCCAGCCTTCGAGTATGGGATCACTACATCCTTTATAACCTCCCACTTGGTCGCCCCTATACCGTATGCCGACTCCTTCAACACCGCAGGAACCTGCATGAAGGTGTCTCGTGTGATACTAGCGATAAAGGGGATCACCATCACGGCAAGCACCATAGCGGTGGTGAAGATATTCGCACCGCCACCGTAGCTCACCTGAAAAAATGAACCTATAACAGGGAGAGAGCCAAAGATAAAGGCAATAGCTGGCTGAATCGTGCGCTCTAATATTGGGGCGAAGACGAAAAGCCCCCACATGCCATATATAATGCTCGGTATAGCCGCCAGAAGCTCTATCGCCGTGCCAACAGGCTGACGCAAGATTGCTGGACATAGCTCGGTGATAAAGATCGCAATCCCAATCGCTATCGGAATAGCTATCGAGAGGGCAAGAATAGTCGTGATTATGGTGCCTAATAGCGGTCTACCGCCGTTATATACCTCGGTAGAGGGGTTCCACTCGGTACCGAAGATAAAGTCGAATATACCAAACGCCTTGATAGCTGGGAACGATTGATACAGAAGGGTGGCAAATATCCCCACTATCACCGCTATTATAACGAGTGCCGATAGAAGGGTGACCACTTTGTACGTCTGATTTAATGCTCTATCCATAGAGAACAGGATAGCGATCTATCTATCCTTTTGTGTGAGGGAAATGTAAAGAAGATGTAAAATATCGCAAACCTTCCGTCATTGCGGATTTAATCCGCAATCAATTCAGGGGTAGGGGCGACGTTCGGTCGCCCATTAATATTATCGGGCGGGCAGACCCCGCCCCTACATGCGGATCGAGTCCGCAGTGACGCATTTTTTTATAATCTATCTCTTATCTTGTCAACATCAACTTCATTAATATATCTTTCAATATTCGGGTACCAGAGGCTGTGATGACCGTAACTATCCCACATTAACTCCTCTATCGCCTGCTCCTTCGTCCATCCATCAAACACGAGTCGATAGATCGCCACAACCACCCCTGTGCGGTCTGATCCATGCCAGCAGTGGATTAATATCGGCTTCGGCGAGCTTTTTATAATCTTTAGAGCGGCGACGATATCATCATCTTTTATATCGCTTGCCCTCATCGGAACGCTTTTTAAAATTAGATTAGTACCGCTTGCGATAGATTCATCGCTGTGATCCCAGCGAAGGTTCAGAACTGTCCTGACTCCAAAATCATCGAGCGCCTGCATGTCTTCGGCGGTTGGCTGCCCAGAACGGTATACCTCTGGCGCAATCTCGTAGATATTATCGATACTCTGCACCGCTGGAGCCGACAATGGCTGCCCCCACTCCGCATTCGGCGGCACAACCGCCTGCGTGGCACAGGCGGAGAGTTGGAGAGCAAGCAGGAGAGATAGAAGGTGTCTAATCAAAATTTATCCTTCGATCCTCGATAACCAGCGGACGCCGCATTACTCGCATATTGATATTTAATATATATTCACCCAAAAGACCGATAAAGAAGAGCTGCACAGAACCGAGGAAGAATACACCGATATTCATCGCCGCTACTCCTGCAGGGAATTTATCCCAAAAGATCAACTTCATCACAAATGTAATAAGCGCAACCAACATGCTGCACGCCCCTAGCACTGTACCGAAGATCGTCGCTAGACGCATAATAAACTTTGAATACGATGTTATCCCAACCATTCCGAAGTCGTATAACGATTTAAAGCTCGCCGTCGTTTTGCCATGCTCACGTTTATTCTGCACATACTTTATACGCTTCATCTTAAAGCCAAGCTCCGAGATGATCCCCCTTAGATACGGCACAGGCTCATCTAGCTCTCTAAGAACCTTTATAAAATCTTTATCGAGTAGCTCAAAATCTGAAAAATGCTCGATCTGCTCTACATCAGAGGTATGCTTCATCACCTTATAGTAAACGGTGCGCATAAAGAAGAGCAGCGGGCACTCCTTGCTCGCCTCCTTTATACCGATCACAACCTTTGCGCCGTTCTCCCACTCCTTTACAAACTCTGGGATCACAGAGGGCGGATTCTGCATATCGGCGTGCAGAAGCACAGCGCAGTCCCCCTCCGCCTGTGTCAACGCATAGAAGTGTGAGCGACCCTGCCCAAAGTTGCGAGCGTTAAAGATCGCCTTTACATGGCTATCTTTTTCGCAAAGCTCCTCAATCAGCTGTTGAGTGGAATCTGGAGAGCAGTTATCCACATACATAATCTCGTAGTTATAGTGCGGAAGCTTTTCAGTCATCAACCTTGTTACCTCATCGTATGAGTACTGAATATTCTTCTCCTCTTTGTATGTCGGTATCACGATAGTAATCGTTTTCATCTTAGCCTCTGTTTTATTATATCAAATGTATCTAAAGCTCTCTCAATGGCGTTGTCCATATTGTAATACTTATAATCTGCCAAACGACCGCAGATAAAGAGATTACGAACATCCTTTACCCTATCGTAATACCGCTGATACATTGCCGCATTAGCGTCATTCGGTATCGGATAGTACGGCTCCTGCCCCTTATCCTCGGGGTCAAACTGCAACGGATACTCATACGCAACGGTACTTTTCCCCTCTATATCCTGAACAGGCAGCTTCTTATACTCTGTTATCCTCGTATACCCCTCCGCCTTCGGGTATGCAACCACTGGTGCACTTTGAAAGCTATCGACCTCTTTAGTTTGATAATCAAACCTCAATGAGCGATACGGCAGCACCCCATACTCGTAATCCATCAGGCTATCCAGTGCGCCAGTATAGACTACAATGCCATCATGCCCATTAATACATTTTTTGTCGTAATCTATCGATATACGCTCTTTAATATCTGTGTTAAGGTGCAGCGTTATATTCGGGTGATCGTTCAGCTTCTTGAAAAATGCAGTAAAGCCATCCTCTGGCACATACTGATACTTATCGTAAAAATATTGATCGTCGTATGAGAATAGCACCGGAACTCGCCTCAAGACGCTCTTGTCGATCTCCTCAGGCGAGATCCCCCACTGTTTAGCGGTATACGGCGTGTAATCCTCTTCGTACAGTAGATCAGCCCACTCCCTTATAAGGGGATCCGTTGAATCTAAAAGCTCCAATATCGTAGCCTGTGTAGCGTTCGGGTACGCCCTCTTTAATGCACTTTTCATCTCTGCCGCTCTTTTAGTATCAAAGAGGAAGTCTATCGACTCGTAGTTGAACGGTGAAACTAATAACCTCCCATTCACCTCCGCCCTGCACGTCAATGTATATGGGACAAATCTGCCGTACGAGCTTAGAAATTCATGCACACGCTCGCTATTGGTGTGTACGCTATGAGGGCCGTACCGCTGCACACGAATTCCATGCTCATCGACCTCATCGTACATATTGCCAGCGATATGATTGCGCCTCTCGTAGATATCGACGGACACGCCACATTCGGCAAGCTTCCTAGCGATAACACTGCCACAAAATCCAGCTCCAGCAATAAGTACCTTCACTTAATTTAACCCTCCATATCGGCTTTTAAACTCTTCAAATGTCTGCAACGCCTTATCTTTATCTGATAGAGTAAGCTCACTTACTCGATCTGTGCCCCAGTTTATGTTGAGATCCTTATCGTTCCAGATTATGCCATCATCGTATTCGCCGTAAAAATCTTCGGCGCATTTATAAGATACTATAGCATTTTCTAACACTATATACCCATGCCCACAGCCGCTAGGAACATATAGCACATCTTTATTCGCCTCTGATAGTTCAAACCCTTGCCACTTGCCGAATGTGCTCGACCCCTTTCGTAGATCCACAATAACATCGTATATATTACCAGAAATACAACGAACTAACTTCGCCTGTTGTCGTTCACGCTGGAAGTGTATCCCCCTAATGACGCCCTTACGAGAGTGTGCATAAAATACCTCTTTCAGCTCATGCTCTATACCATTCTCGAGGAAGAGTTTCTTATTATAATCTTTAATAAAGTAGCCCCTCTCGTCGTACGCCACAAACGGTTTTATCAGAATGAGTCCGTCGATCTCTGTTTTATTGAATGAAAATTTTTGTATCATCTATAACCCCTTCAGCCACTCCATCGTTCTATACGTACCCTCCGCAAAGGAGGTAGTTGCCTTAAACCCTGTATCTTTCGATGTATTTTCACAGTTAAAATCAGATAGCGGCAGGGCAACACCTGTGAAGGGCATGTCACCAAAGTTTGGCTCTCTCTCAGGGCATAGACGACTGCACATCTCAACCACAAAGTTTCTCAACGGCTGAGCTTTTGAACTACCGATAGTATACTCATTAAACGGCTTCCCCCCCTCACCTATCCTATAGAACGCTAATGCTACGTCGTCTATATATACGAAATCGTAGTTTTGCGTGCCAGCGGTGAAGCTAAGCGGTTCATTATTAATTATCTTTCTTATCGTTGTATTAACGAATCTCGGCGATACCTCTCCACAGCCGTAGGCGTTTGTAATCACAGCCCATACATGCTCTACACCACAACTTGCCGCTACAGATTTACTCATGCAGTGCGCCGCAAGCTTTGCAGTACCATAGATATCACCTCGACCAGGTTTATTCCCCTGCGCCATTGTGGAGGAATACGCCTCCTTCTCCATTATGCTACCAGCCCCCACAAACCGCTTGCACCCAAGCTCCGAAGCGATCTTTACAGCCTCTACTGTATACTGCACATTCAGTAACTGCATAGACATATCGGCACGAGCCTCACCAGCAGAGCCGTCCCATGCAAAGTGATAGAATATATCGGGGGTCTTACCGTTAATTAACTCCTTCAACTGGTGCATATCTTTCATATCTAGCGGAATAAATTGCAAATTTTTATCTTTCGGCAGGTTACTACTCTTTCTGCTAACTGCAATCACATAGACGTCGTGACTAAGTAGCTCCTTCACCACCGCACTGCCGATAAACCCATTTGCGCCAGTAACTACTACAGTTTGCATACTCGATACTCCTCTATCTGCCCCTTTATGCAGATATTTAGGTCGCCACCATCGAGATAGACTTTGCTCCACTCAACAGTTTTCTTTATAGCCTCATCGATATGCCACTTCGGCTTCCAGTTGAAACTTTTCTTTATCTTAGAGCAGTCTAGCTTTAGAAAGTTTGCCTCGTGAGGGGCGTTTGCGTTGCTAACGGCCTCCCATTTAGCACTATCACCCCAAGATGCACAGAATGTGTCTACAAGTGTGCTTGTGGTGACGCAGTCGATATCGTCTGGCCCCACATTATAAGAGCTTTGCAGCTCTTTATTATTATACTGCTCCGCCGCTACCATCAGGTACGCCATTATAGGCTCCAACACATGCTGATATGGGCGTGTTGAGTGCGGATTTCTCACAACTATCCCCTTCCCTGCCTGAACTGCCCTGACGCAATCGGGTATTATCCTATCAGCTGAAAAGTCGCCACCACCGATCACGTTGCCAGCTCGGCAGGTGGAGATTGCGATATCACGATTATAGAAGAACGCCTTCTTATATGAATCGGTAACTAGCTCCGAGCAAGATTTTGAGTTCGAATATGGATCGTATCCGTTAAGAACATCATCCTCACGATACCCCCACTCCCACTCATTATTTTTATAAACCTTATCGGTCGTAACGTTCACTACAGATTTTACGCTGTCGCACTGCCTGACAGCCTCCAGAAGGTTAACCGTACCCATAACATTTATCGCATAGGTATCCACAGGATTCTTATACGACTCGATCACAAGCGGCTGTGCCGCCATATGAATAACGATATCAGGAGTGTGAGTATTCATCGAGCTGCTTAAATGCTCTAGCTCCCTTACATCTCCAATTATATGAGTAACCTGATCTTTCAGCCCTGAAAGCTCAAAGAGACTTGGCGTCGTTGGTGCAGGAAGGGAGTATCCGATCACCTTTGCGCCAAATAGCGCAAGCACGTGGCAGAGCCAGCTACCCTTAAAGCCTGTATGCCCAGTCACGAATACCCTTTTATCTTTATAAAAACTTTGCAAATCTATCATTTTGATTTAATAAATCCTTTAACTGTTTTTATCATAAAATCAATCATCTCATTCGTTAATCCTGGGTATACGCCAATAAAAAAGGTATCGGTCATCACTTTATCAGTATTAGTCAGATCTCCTACCACTCTGAATCCTGAGCGAGTTCCACGCATATCGTCAAAGCACGGCTGTTTTATCATATTGCCTGCAAAAACGTTCCTAGTTTGTATGCCATTGCCCTCTAGATGATTCACAATTTCGTCTCTATCAAACCCTGCCCCATCCTTTATTGTGATTACAAATGCAAACCACGATGGATCGGAGTCTGGCTCCGCCTCTGGCAATATAAGATGAGAAGAACACTCTTGGAGTCCCTCCTTTAGTTTAGTCCAATTATTCTTTCTTGCCTCAATAAATTTAGGCAACTTCTTTAATTGCGCACAGCCAACAGCCGCCTGCATATCACTCGCCTTGAGGTTGTAGCCAAAGTGAGAGTAGATATATTTATGATCGTACCCTGCTGGCATCTCACCAAACTGCTGCTGAAATCGTCTCCCACAGGCGTTGTCTCTGCCAGAGTTGCAATGGCAATCTCTGCCCCAATCTCTAAAGCTATCGGCGATCTGTTTTAGCTGAGCATTATCGGTATACACCGCTCCACCCTCTCCAGTGGTGATATGATGGGCTGGATAGAAGCTTGATGTACCGATATCGCCTACTGTGCCTGAATATTTCCACTTACCATCTATATTATATCTCGCACCTAGTGCATCGCAGTTGTCCTCAATAAGCCAAAGATTGTGCTTTACACAAAACTCCTTTATCGCCTTTAAGTTAAAACAGTTGCCTAATGTGTGAGCAACCATAACAGCTTTAGTTTTATCGCTATACGCCGCCTCTAGCTTAGATATATCTATATTATAAGTTGGAATCTCTATATCAACAAATACAGGGATAGCACCAAATTGAACCATCGGAGATACCGTTGTTGGGAATCCTGCTGCTACAGTGATCACCTCATCGCCTTTATTTATGCGTCTATCGCCCAATTTAGGCGATGTAAGCGTCATAAATGCTACGAGGTTTGCAGATGAACCTGAGTTCACAAACGATACATACTTTGTACCTAAAAATTTAGCCAACTCTCTTTCAAATTTATCGGTATACTTCCCAGATGTAAGCCAAAAATCAAGGCTTGAATCTACTAATGTAACAAGCTCTTCACTATCAAAAACCCTGCCAGCATAGCCAATCCTGCCCCCCTCTTTATAACGTTGCTCCATCTGTTTTTTATGTGAGGCGTTGTAGTAGCGGCACACAAGCTTTAGTATAATACCTCTTAGAATCTTATCCATTAATATATCTCCCCTTTACCATCTCTTCCACGGCGCACTACCGCCTGCCCAAAGCTCTTCCAGCTTCTGTTTATCCCTCTGCGTATCCATGCACTGCCAGAAGCCATCATGTTTATACGCCATCAGCTCGCCCATATCAGAAAGCCCCATCAGCGGTGCCTTCTCAAAAATAGTCGAATCCCCCTCTATAAGGTCAAAGATCTTCGGCTCTAGCACCATAAAGCCAGCGTTGATCATACTGCCATCATCGTCTGACTTCTCTCTGAATGCCGTGATCTTGTTGTCATCCATCTCTAGCACACCAAACCGCTGCCCCACATTGACGGCAGTCATCGTGCCGAGCTTGCCATGATCTTTATGAAACTTCACTAGCTCTGCAATATTCACATCCGATACGCCGTCACCGTATGTCAGCATAAACGGTTCATTGCCGATATATCGCTGTATACGCTTCACTCGCCCGCCAGTCATGGTGTTTAGCCCTGTATCCACAAGCGTAACTTTCCACGGCTCAGCGTTGTTGTTATGTATCTCCATCGTGTTGTTGCACAGGTCAAACGTGACATCGGAGGTGTGAAGGTAGTAATCAGAGAAGAACTCCTTGATCATATGCGCCTTATACCCAAGACAGATCACAAAATCATTGAATCCATAGTGGGAGTACGACTTCATAATATGCCATAATATAGGCTTATCGCCGATCTCTATCATCGGCTTCGGTCGCAGATAGCTCTCCTCCGAGATACGAGTGCCAAATCCACCAGCTAGGATTACTGTTTTCATAATAAGATCTCCATATCATCGACATTATACCTTAATATAAGGATTATTCAATCACTTTAAACGTCCCCATAATCATCTCCCTTGCGGCACTGGAGATCTCCTTCCTGTTAGCGTTTCCAATAGGTATCCTTTCAAACACGTGAATATTCACCCTCATCGACTCCTCTCGCAGGAAGATATTCTTGATATGCCCCAGAAATGAAGCGTTGCCATATATAAAGACGCTACTTTTATTCTTAGGGGTAATAGCCTCGCCATTCAGCGCTGTATACTCGATACAGATCGGTAGCACTGGCTTATCAGCAAGGATCGCCGCCCCTATAAACGACGAATGAAAGGGCATTATCCCTGATCCATCGCCTGTAGTACCCTCTGGAAACAGCGTTACCGTATTTCCATCCTGTAGCATTGCGGCAAATCGTTTCATCTCAAGTTCAAGCTTTGATTTCGAGGCACGATTTACAAATAGGGTGCCGCCATGCGTAGCGATTCTACCGATCAACGGCTCCCTCTCAATCCCCTTGTGGCTCAAAAAGAGCGATGGGCGCACCGATGTCAACATCAGTATATCAAGGTACGATAGATGGTTCGACAAGATCAGGCACGGCTCCAGATTAGAAAGCTCGCCTGAACCTGTCACCGTAACGTTTATATTAAATAGATGCAATAGCTTTGCAGAGTATATATGAGTCAACTCCGCTCTACGTTTCAATGAGGCGAAGGAGGTGCGGATTAGAAATACCAATATAATCTGCACAAGCCTAACGCCTCGATATATAAGTCTAACTGTACGCATTAATAGAGGTGTATCCCAATACCCATCCAGGTGACTTTCTCATTATAGAACTGTCCATCTGGCGAATATCCATCATGCACCTCGAGGGCGATCTTCATACGCTCCGTCAGCTCTAGCCCCACCGACACCGTAACACTAGGGGTATAGTACGTCTCCTCTAGCCCTTTAGCATCTATAGCGATCAGTAGATCTGGTACGCCTGTATAGTCGGCAATAACACGCAACTCCACACCGCCCTGATACAACCATGCACCATAATCTGTAGGATCGGCATGAATCACATATCCGCCACCAGCATAGATTCGAAACCACTCATTCGGTTCATAGGATGCCAAAAGATCGATCGTCTCATAGCTCAAATTAATCCGCTCAATATCTGGATTCTTCTCCATATACTCATCGCCGATATATGTGCTCTGGTGCGAGATACGCCCCATAACGGTAACACCTGTGAACTGGATAGTTACAGGGATACCGATCTGATAATCAGCATTTATTAGATCAAAGTCAGCATTATCAAGGTCAAACGTTGGAAACGCCGCCATCTGCAAACCGATCTCTGCAAAGATCGAATCTCTACGTTTGTTGTTAACTTCATTAGAATTGGAGTTTGCAAGATTTGTTCGCCATAGTGAGAAAGTTTTTCCTATCGAGGCAGCAAAGGCATGTTTATCATGTTCGCTATTGGTATAATACCTATAACTGCCAGCAAATTCAGGCCATCTTGGGTCAGCTGTTAGCGGCTTGAAGAGCGGTGCGCCAGGCATAATCCATGTGCGCTCAACCCTCTTCATCTGCTCTTCATCTACAATCTTTATCGATTCAACACCCTTTACCTTGCTGACATCCTCTATAAGCTCCTCATATCTAGGCGTATCGGCAACGCTATCTTTCATGAATACCTCGCCGTTGCGCACCTCGACATCGATACCTAGCGAATACCTCTCCTTTAACATAGCTCTGATATAGCCCTCTAGGTAGATATCCTCGCTCTCAACGTCCGTCTCTGCTGCCATAGATGTAGACACCGCCGCAATTAGAAGCAGTAATGTGAATATAACTTTTTGCATATAACCCTCTTGGGGGCATGATAGGAAATTTATTCGATTAAGTCTACTATTTACTTTTAACAGCTCCTTTTTTCCTGTAGCTAGAGTGTTGGCATTAAAGTTGCTATAACAGCGTAGGATAGAAAATTCTTAGATTAGTGCAATGCTAGGCGGCTTGAAAAAATACAACCGCAGTGTACATGAGACGTACATGAGGATTGGATTTTTTTCAAACAACAACGCAGTGCGCTAATGTAAGGATTTTCATAGGAGCATTTTATGAATAGGATAGAACAGCTAGAGTACGCCATGAACCAAGTAGTGCAAACATCAGTAGAGCCAGATCTTTCAGATCTATTAAATGAGCTGTCGTTCTCATATATGATGGTCACCTCTGCACAGCAGTCGCTAGACGACCTTAGCGTATCAATACAGGAGCTAGAGGAGCTTGTAGATCACCATCTGAGCGTGTGAACCACAAGGGCGAGCAGACCTCGCCCCTACACAGACGGCATTGTCGCATCTCCTCGTAGGGGAGGGGTTAGCCCTCCCTAAATAATTTATCGATTAATTAATATGTAGATCGGTCATATCATTTTTAGGACGTAGATGAGTGACAACGGAGCGGATATTTAGAAGGTGATCGAGCATGCGCTCTCTCTTTGCGATAAGCATCTGAATCTCATCATCGTATGTGGAGATCATGCTCTTGAAAAGCTTAAGGATCATTGCGAAATGCGCCTTGTCAGCTGGGTCGGTAGGCACCTCGGAGGTATATCGAAACAGCTCTGCCCGAAGGGTATCCAAAAATGTACGGATCGCCACTATCCTGCTCTCTGTGGCAGCAATCTCCCCTTTGACAAATGATTCTAAGACTGTTTCAATGTTCTTGCTCATGTTCTCGCCTGAGAATATTATCGACACATTCCCTATATATCTTTAGCACAATCTTATACAATTAGTAAATAACTTTCTTCAGCTATATCGATCGCCCCATACAAGGAGATCTATTTTTAAGACAATCATGTGTCAATGGCATAGTCAACAGTTGAAATTGCTCGCAGGATATAGTAGGTTCAGAAATAATTAAATGGAGGAACATCTATGAAGCTGATCGCTATCAACGGTAGCCCACGAAGAAACGCCAACACCGCAACGCTGCTAAAACACGCTCTCGAAGGAGCCGCTTCGCAAGAGGGGGTGGAGACAGAGCTGATTAATTTATACGGATTAAACTACAAAGGGTGTACAAGCTGCTTCGCCTGCAAGCTTAAAAAAGGCGTGCATGGCAAATGCGCAATGAAAGATGATCTATCACCTGTGTTAGAGAAGATTATCGCCGCCGACGCAGTGATCTTCGGCTCTCCGATCTATCTAATGAACCTCACATCGGGGATGAACGCCCTACTGGAGCGACTGATCTTCTCTGGAATGATCTATAGCGACGAGATACCAAGCGTATACCCACACAAGATCCGCTCTGGCTTTATCTATACGATGAATATCACCGAAGAGATAGCCGAAAGGATTCACCTTAAAGAGATCATAAATATGCACCTAGTCTTTGCAGAGACGGTGCTGGGACATAAACCAGAGACGTTGTATGCATATAATACCTATCAGTTCAACGATTATAGCAAATATGAATCGTCGAAATTTTCAGAGATCGAGAAGGGAACTCACCGACTAGAGATCTTCCCAATGGACTGCGACGATGCCTTCGAAATGGGTAAACTTTTAGCTAAATGATAAAAAAATAGGGGCATCAAGCCCCTAATATCTCCTGCTGTACCTTTTTACTAAAAGAGGAGAGCAAAACCTTATGAGAAGCACATGCGATCTCCTTGATTAATTCCTGTGGAACCTCACCATCGAGAAAGATAGTGCTCCAATTCGTCTTATTCATATAGTAGCCTGGTATGATATCAACGTACTGCTCACGCAACGAATAGCTATCAAGAGGGTTCAGCTTTAATGTAATTATCAACCTGCCCGTCGGCTCATGCACGCCAATATAGGCAAACATCTTGTCTCGTATCAGATATTTAAACGCCTGCCACTCTGGCTTAAACTCCCTCTCCACCCCTAGCTGCTCCTGCAGGCACTCCTCCAGCCAACTAAACCTCTTCATCGCTTCGGTTGGGTACGGTATTAAATCCATCGCAAACTCCTACTTATTAAATACTGCTCCCAATGTAAAGACCTTTTGAGTATCGTTAATTGTTGGCTCGCAACCATTAAAGACAACCTCTGGTAGAGTCAAACCGCTCCCCTCTTCTACCGTGAACGATAGATATTTCGGCTGACCTTTTGTGTCATCCCATCCGTTGCGCTGTGTGTAGTGCGTTCCTTCGCTAACACAGTACTTTCCGCCCTCTATAGGCACCTGATATGAGTCCAGATAGTATCTCCCTGCTTCAAGCTCCACCGTCTTAGGGGCAAATGGAGGGAAGGGGAGATTCATCATGAGGCTAAATGTAGTACCACCACCCACAAAGAAGCGCTCCCCCTTTGTGCCATCAGCTTCAATCTTTCTCCAGAATGTCAAAACAGATCTATCGTTGTAGGATGATTTAAAATTAAAGATTACCTGAGAGAGTGTTTTGTCAGCCTGCGGCGTATCTTGGCTTACTGGCGACTTCGCAGCGCATGCAGTAAAAAATATAGAAAACGAGAGTAGTAGCACAGAAAGTACGAGTAGTTGTTTCATATAATTCTCCTTAGATTTAGGGATATTCTAGGATTCATTGTATATCCTGTCAAGTACCTTTTGGCGATTATATCATTGACTTCTGTAATATGTCATAAAATACAAAAAGCGCACGTCACTGCGGCCTGCCTATAATTCCCCTTCGCCTGAGAAGGGGTGGCAGATTGCGAGACACGCAGTGTCACGCAAGATGACGGGGTAGTGGAAAATAAAGATATCAGTTGAGTGGAGGCGAATTTACTTCGCCAAAGCGAACCCTCAAAGGAGGGGGGAGTTGGGAGGGGGAACCTTGGTTCCCACCCCAGTGTATTGAAAAAGCCCTACACCAATTATGATGTAGGGCTTTTTATTTTAATCCTTGCAGCGACCTATTCTTGCAGGTATTATCTTTACCAACTACCTTCGGCGCAGGAGAGCTTAACTGCTGTGTTCGAGATGGGAACAGGTGTTACTTCTCCGCTAAAGCCACAAGGAAATCTTATTTAAAATTTCCGT
>JAITWF010000011.1 GCA_031285415.1 Deferribacteraceae bacterium | reverse complement strand
GTACGCACTCGTACCATCTTGCGATCAGCGTAGAACTCTTTCCATGTATCCACGATAGCCGCCTGCTCAACCTTGCCAACGCTATAGATAGTCGAAAGCATGCCACGTGTAATCGGTGCTAGGTGTGGGGTGAAGACGATATCGGTCTTAGCCCCTGTGTATCGCTCTATGATATGGTCGATCTCTGGTTTATGGCGGTGAGAAAATATTCCATACGGTTTAAAATCCTCATTCGCTTCGCAAAAGTGCGTCGTCTCCGTCGCCTTTTTGCCAGCTCCCGATACGCCAGATTTGCTATCGGCGAAGATCAGGTTGCCATCTATAATCCCACTCTTAATAAGTGGCAGGATAGGGATCAGTATCGAGGTGGGATAGCAGCCAGGAACTGCTATCATATCCGCCCTTTTTATATCATCTGTAAAGATCTCGGCAAGTCCATAAACCGCTCTATTGAGTAGCTCTGTATGCCTGTGGGCGATCTTGTATGCCGACTCGTATAGTGCAGCGTCGCTAATGCGATAATCTGCACTCAAGTCTATTGCAAGCTTCCCCTTAGAGGCTACAACTGCCGCTGCGTCCATGCTGGCTCCGTGTGGCAGACACATAAATACTACGTCGCTAACCTCTGCAACACCTTCAACATCGTTCTCCGATAGCACTATATCGCACACACCAAGCAGTGCTGGATATAGCTCGGAGAACCGTTTGCCTGGCGCAGACTCGCTTGTAAGCCGTTGCAAGCGGACACCTTTGTGCCTCACTAGAATCTTCACAAGCTCGACGCCTGTATACCCTGTAGCCCCTAAGATTGAAACGTTTATCATTATTTCCCCTTGCAATTCAGTATCAATGGACGTAGTATTACAGTAATGCCTTTGTCAGTCTGGAGGGGGAATGTGCTGCCCTCTGGGTAAATCAGACCACAGGTTTGAAGTCCAGTCTGAACTTGCAGGGGCATTACTTTCTCTTTCTTCTGTAAGCAGATACAAGCCACGTTTTACACTCACCATTCCAGTCCAGCCGAATAACTACCTCTGCTATATCTGTACTGATATAGATACGCCCTATCTCTTTGTGTCGCAGATCAACGGCACCACTACAGATAATTTCAGGTATCGCTCTTGCAAAGCTCTCACCATCTATACCGTCGGCATTTCGCCGTTCAACTATATGAGCCAACCCATATCCACTAGCCCCATCTTCCCCCCACACGAAATCGATCTCCCCTACACCCTCTTTATATATAGCTTTGGGTACATGTCCAGATCTTTCGTGCAAAAGCTTACCAATAGCCTCTGCAGGTTTGCCACTATATTCGTTGAACGGCTCTCCAAACATGTTACTCTGCCTTCAATGCTTTACCTTTATTCGAATGTCTCTGCTGTGCTGATAGTATCACCTTGCGGATACGGATCGACTTCGGCGTTACCTCCACAAGCTCATCTGGAGCTAGGAAGTGAATCGCCTCCTCCAGCGTCATCGGCTTGATCGGGCGGCAGATCGTCTGCTCATCTTTGCCAGAGGCTCTCATGTTGGTCAATTTCTTCTCTTTGCAAGGGTTTACATCGAGATCGTTATCTTTATTATACTCGCCAACGACCATCCCCTCGTAAACTACATCGCCAGGCACAACCATCAGACGGCCTCGAGGCTCGAGGTGGAATAGACCGTAGGCAACTGCATTCCCTGCTCTATCAGATACTAATGATCCGTTGAAGCGTGTAGGGAAATCGCCACGATACTCCTCATAGCCAGAGAATAGGCTATTCATAAGCCCTGTACCCTTTGTATCGGTCATAAAGTCGTCGCTATATCCGATAAGACCACGGCTTGGGATATCAAACTCCACACGAGCTCTGCCTGTGCCTTTATTTATCAGGTTTATCATACGACCCTTTCTCATCATCATCTTCTCGGTGACGACGCCTAGGAACACCTCATCGCAGTCGATATAAACGTGCTCTATCGGCTCCATCTTCTTGCCATCGATCATACGCAATATTACCTCTGGACGACCTGCCGACAGCTCAAAGCCCTCTCTACGCATAGTCTCGATAAGAATAGCAAGCTGAAACTCGCCTCTGCCCTTCACTATAAAGCTATCGCCCTCTTTGGAATCCTCCACCTGTATCGCTACATTGCGGAACGTTTCCTTGATAAGACGCTCTTTGATACGTGCAGATTGCACCCACTTCCCCTCTTTACCAGCAAGTGGCGAAGTGTTTGGCCCAAACCTCATCGCAACGGTAGGCTCATCTACACGTAGACGAGGAAGCGCAATAGGATCGGTTGGGTTTGTAATCGTATCGCCGATAAATACATCGCTTAACCCTGCCATGATGACGATCTCACCAGCAGAGGCTACCTCTGCGTCGGCAAGCGCAAGCCCATCGTACACCTGCAACTTTGTGATACGAGTATTCTTTAGATCGCCCTTCTCATCTATACGCACAAGGTTATCCTGCACCTGCACCTTGCCAGACTGCACTCTGCCGATAGCAAGACGGCCTAGATAGTCAGAATAGCCCAAATCGCTTACAAGCATAGAGAACGGCGCATTCTCATCTACCGCTGGAGCTGGGATCTCCTGAACCACAAGGTCAAATAGCGGTTTCAGATCCGTCCCCTCATCTGTAAGGTTTTTCTGCGCTACGCCATTTCTGCCGATAGCGTAGAGGATTGGAAACTCTAACTGCTCCTCGTTTGCGTCTAGATCAATAAATAGATCTAGAACCTCATCCAACACCTCTGCTGGGCGAGCGTCTTTGCGGTCGATCTTATTGATCACCACTATTATGCGAAGCCCACGTTCGAGGGCTTTTTTAAGCACGAATCGGGTCTGAGGCAGTGGCCCCTCAGAGCTATCCACCAATAGGATCGCACCATCTACCATCGACAACGCCCTCTCAACCTCTCCACCAAAATCGGCGTGGCCTGGGGTGTCGACGATATTAATGCGCACATCGTCCCATCTTACAGCACAGTTCTTTGCGGCGATCGTGATACCACGCTCCCTCTCCAAATCCATGCTATCCATTACACGATCCTCTAACGTCTGATTGTCTCTCAAGATCGAACCTTGGCGAAACATCGCATCCACTAGTGTGGTCTTACCGTGGTCTACGTGGGCGATGATCGCAATGTTGCGTAACTTCTCATTTCTTACTGACATATATTGTTGCACTCCTTAATAAATCCTATTATTTAACCCCTCTCCCGCCCTTCGGGCACCCTCCCCCCAAGGGGGAGGGGAATAGCCATTGTATCGCAACTCCCAACCCCTCCCCCTTGGGGGGGGAGGGTGCCCGAAGGGCGGGAGAGGGGGTTAATATTTACATTAATAACTCTTTTACATATTTAGGCACTACCTCTGTCGCCTTACCATATATCCTCTCATGAAAGAGCGAAGCCCCCTCAGATCTCTCCAGGTTTAGCTCCACCGTATGCGCCCCTGCGCCTCTAGCCACCTGCACAAATCCAGCGGCAGGGTAGACCGCCCCCGACGTGCCGATCGAGATAAAGAGATCGCAGCCTGCTAGCGCAAACGAGATCTCATCCATATACTTTGGCAGCTCGCCGAACCATACTATATCAGGGCGCAATCCGCCAGATCTTTTGCAAGATTGACATACAGAATCTTTATTAAACGATTCATGCGTACGGATCACCTCTCCGCACCGCTCACAGCGCACCTTCAGTAGCTCCCCATGCATATGCAGAAGGTTCTGCGAGCCAGCCCTCTCATGCAGGTCGTCTACATTTTGAGTCACGACCAATACACTACCCTTTATATTAAGCTCTAATGCAACAAGTGCAATATGTGCTTCATTCGGTCGAACCGAAGCTAGCTCGCTACGGCGTTTATTATAAAAGTTATGCACCAGATCAGGATTTCTATCAAACCCCTCTGGTGTCGCAACATCCTCGACACGGTAGTTTGCCCACAATCCGCCTGAATCTCTGAATGTAGAGATCCCCGACTCAGCAGAGATACCAGCACCTGTCAAGATTACAATATTATTATACATAGACTCACCTAAAACGTTAATGCACAGGCGAAGTTGTCATCCTCTCCACCCAGCTCAAAACGCCCATGAAACTTGCTATCCAGATAGAGGTTTACCACATCGAGTGCTCGTTTATTCTCGGCAACTCGCTCTTCATCGAGTGTGCAATCCACCGTACAGATCTGGATAGATGGCCTGCCGTCAGAGTTCAGCAGTTTCACCTCCATAGAGGTACAGCCAGCGCCATCTAATATCTTTGCAATAGTGATAAATGCCGACGCCACCAGCATGCTGATCTCCCGAAAGTATCCCTTCACAAAGATCTCATCGGCATGAACGATCTCTATCGATAGATCTTTTAAAAGCACAAGCTGATCGACAAATACGATCGCTCGCACACACGCCCTCGATAGATCTATCATCTCTAGCGTATTATCTCTCTCGAGATAGTACACAAAATCGTTAAGTGCCTGTATAAAGTTTTTTGTCCATGCTTGCACATCGAGATCAAAATTTGCAAGCGTCTCCGCCGTTAAACTGCCCTCTCTGTGCGCCCTCTGGATATCGGCAAATTGGGATACAGTATGTTCAAATTTCGCCGACCACGTCTCTATAAAGCTATCCACATGTAGCCCTAATAGTGTATAGTGCGCCTGCTGAACGGCGATCCGTTCGACATTTTTCTGTTTATATCGTAGCTCTTCGAGCTGCATCTCTACATCTTTCAGTGACGACTCAAGCACCATGTTTTTATTATATGTCGACCGTTCCAGCTTCTCCTTCAACGCTATCAGATTCGACTGAGTTTCGAGGTGGACGATCTTCGCCTTGCGCCTCTCGGCACTGACAACAGCAAATACCTCTTTCAGTATAACCGATTCTGATATCGCAAGATCAGAGGTGAATTCACTACCCTCAGAGGCGATCTTGTCGAGCTCTAAACGAAGCGACTCTATCGCTGTCGCCATATATCCGCCAACAAATAATCCTACCAATATCATAATAAGCAACATTATCGCCGCAATAGCGACAGTGCTGAATATATAATATTGAAGGACTACTCTGTTTGTCGCTTTCATTGTAGCAGCGCTGATAAACATCCCTCTACCAAATCCAGCCTTTAGTGGCGAAAATGCGGCATAATACTCGGTTTCACCGATCAGTATATCCGTCACAAAGGGGCTACCCACCTCTGCATATTTAAAGAAGGTGGGGGCATCTTGCAATATAAATTCTGGCAAACTCTTTGTTGCATAGACATGCCCACTGCTATCGTTGTCAGAAAGTCTTGCGACAAATAGAAGATCAACGCTATCTGCCAATGCCTCCTCATAGTGCGACAGCTTCTTAATCATATCCTCCGATGATTCAAAGGTGGTTGAGATAATAGAGGCGTAGCCGAGTAGCTTATCTTGGTTTGCTTTCGTTATATAATGGTCGTTCGACACGATCATGCCAACGCTTATTATCGCACAAAATAAGAGTCCAAATAGTAGCGAATATAGAAATATCTTAGTTTGGATCGACATACTTATCATATCAACGCCCCACTAAACTCTATAGTGTATCGCATACCCACCGAGGCAGGTTTCGCTATTATGCTGCACCTATAGCGCTCCAACAGAAGCTGAGCGCAGTATATAATCCCTTGCTCCACCTCACCCATACGAATATCGGCGATATCTGTACCACTCGGCAGCCTATTGTCCTGCATAACCACTCGAAGCCGTTTGCCAAGCACGCTCACCTTAACAAATAGCGACGCCCCTGCAACATCCTGCTCCGCAAGTAGATTGGCAACATATGCAGAGAGAAAGAGTAGCGTCCGCATATAAAACTGTTCATAGCCTGTAAAATCCCTCTCCCCTACATCATCTGCCTCTACAACAACATTCACCCCTGTAGGGATATATGACAGCAGCTCTGAAAGTTTTCTGCAAAAATCATCGGTATCAAAGGTGAATATATCAAAGTTATCCTCAAGCATATAGCGCACATTGCTACTTATATTTACAAAGTTAATAGCGTCAGCGTTGAACTGCTCGACATTTTTACCGATCTTAAATTCCGAAACGCCCACTCCACCCCTCGCAATATTGCCTGCGACATCGCTAATGTTATACACAAGCATGCCGAGCCGCTTCGCATATATCTGTGCCAAAAATGCCGCCGCCGCCGTCATATGATTGGTGTACAGTGCGCTATGGAGTGCGTCAATATCCCTCTTCTTATCGACTATCTGGCTATTAAGCTCCTCTCTCTCGATATCGTGTTCGCCAGCACGCCTCATGATCAGATTCTCTAGATAGAGGTTATACTTCTGAACCTCCTCCTCAGTCTCATAGCGCACACTCTGCTCCGCCACAGTCTTTTGCGATAGCTCATAGAGCTGTGCAGATAGGCTATTATACGATCTCGTCAGCAGTCCTAGCTCATCGTTTGCCACCTTAGGCACCCTATAGTTAAAATTGCTAGTGGCAAGCTTCTCTATCCCCTCAAGGATCCGCTTGAGCGGCGACATAACAAAGCCAACTAATACAGCGATAAGAGCTAGACCTAACATATACATAACGATAAAGGTCAGCAGCGCCAGTGTAATTCCGAAGTCGAATACATTCTTTAATATCCGCCCCCTCTCTACAACATACACTAAGGCGACCTTCATATCGCCGTCTTTTAGATATGGATGTACAAATCCCACCAGATCTTTATTTAATTTAACAACCATCGAGGTGCTGATACTGCCAGTCTTGGCAAACATGCCATCATCTCGCAGCATATAGTCTATCGAAGCTTTCCCCCAATATCCCCTATTCACGACAATGTCAAAGTTTTCATCCACAAGGGCGAGATCGCCATCGGGGAAGCTTGCAAATAGTTCGCTAAAGAGGTTTTGAAGCTCCTGCTTTATCGTTACATTATCTTTATCAAGCGAATAGTGATAGAAAAGCTCCTCCTTCCCAGCTACAACTACAGCCATATCGCCAGAGATCCTCTCCACCCCAGATTCGTACATAAACCCTGCATAAAGGGTGTAATACATCACGCCGCCAGCGATGAAGCAGAAGGTATATAGCACAATAAGTATGACCTTCGCATTCTCTACAAGCCTTGGTATTCCTGATAGTTTATGCATGACGACCTTCCGTCAACTTTATAGATCTCGAGATCGCTCTCCATAGCTCAGGGTTTTGCTCCCACACAGCATAGAAATCATCCTCTCGCACAGTCAGAATCTCGCTTGGCTCCTGCGCCTCTATCTCGATCTTATCAGCGGCATAGATAGATGCATAGACACCACCGCTCGATAGCTCCCACGTTTTATCAAGACGCCTCACAATCACCTTGCCAGAGCGCACAATACAGCAAGACACGCCCTCATGCTCCACAATATCGCCACTTGCTAGCTGCTTTAGATACTCATCATCGGCGAAGGGGATCTTCTGGAATAGTAGCTTTTCGACGAGCGTCGGTTTCTTCATGTTGGTGCCGATGTAGCTTGCAAACTTAATAATTCCATAATGCCCCGATACATTCACATACTCGGCGGCGGTAAAGAGCCCATAGAACACAAGCAACGCCCATAGCAATAGCATTAGAAGCCCACCGAGCGCACCATACTTTGAGTACGACTCGATAAGGTTCACCATAATCGAGCCGAGAGCCGTCTGCAATCCTATAAAATAGATGGCAAAGAGCGTCGCTCCCTTCAAGGCTTTCGCTGGTTTCGGTCGGTACGGAGGCAACATTATAAAGCAGACAAACGCCGCAAGCATTATAAAGATACCACTCACAATCGGCGTTACCCACGAGAAGAACGTTGCCTTCGTCACTAGCTGCAAGGCGTCTGCCAAGAGCCATTTAAAGATCATTACGATCACCTTCGATAGCGATGAGAAGAGGATCGCAATTATCAGGATCAGAGGGATCATAATATACGAAACAGCGGCTCTCGCAATCCCCTTGCGAGATACCCCCATAGAGAAGATTATATTAAAGGTACGGCTGACATCTCGAAGTAGCGACGAGGCGTACCACATAAGAAATATTAGCCCCACAATGCCGATAGCACGCAAAGAGGTAGTCTCTGGAACGCCTAGCGAATCCACCATACTTTTAATTCGCACATACAGCTCGATATTTTCGAATAGCCGCATATTCCCCTTTATACCAAACGCCGCAAGCTTCGACACAAGTAGCGTTGCGCCAACACTTGTCAACGCTACCACTGGCACAGCAGACACGAGGAAGTAGTATGTGCAGGAGGCGGAGTGCGCACCGATACTGTGCCTTGAAAACCGCAAGGCGATGAAGTAGCCCAAAAGGGCGAGGTTCCACAGGTATTTTGCGCACTTTATTAGCATATAAGATCCTATCACAAAATAAACCCCTCTCCCGCCCTTCGGGCACCCTCCCCCAAAGGGGGAGGGGAATGGCGTTTGTGCCGCAATGGTCTACCCCTCCCCCTTTGGGGATGGTGCCCGAAGGGCGGGAGAGGGGTTCTTAAGTTCTATTTCTGAAACTTCATCTCAATAATCTTATTATCACTCGCCCCAGCGTTCCACTTATATATCTCCAGCGACACATCTCTGTGCGTCGTCACGCTATCAAATGAGTATACCGATGGAGTCATATGTAGCATTGCAACGGTATCGCCAAACTTCGATACGGCAAAACAGTCTGCATTCGGTATCGGGATCTCCTGCACCGCTCTGCCGTTGTAATCTAGCACCAGCATTCGGTTCGACTCGTACGCAAGCGTCATCCCATCTGGCATTGCATGGATCCCCTCTGTACGGTGGAATAGCGGCGGATATGTTCCAAAGGTGCTTCCATCGTCGAGTTTACTACGAATATGCGTATAGAGCGGATAGGCAAATTTATCAAACACTATACAGCCACCGAGATCGTACGGCATAAAGAAGCCGCAAGGGTTGACCCATACCTTGCCGCCAGATATACCCATATCAGAGACTGCGTACTCTATATATGCAATATGCATAGTACTTGTATCGTAGTGATAGAGTAGCAGGGCAGAATCCTCCTGCGTCATATCTGTCAGCGTTACTGCAAAGATGTGCGGCATATCCGACTCCGCCCACTGCACCTCATCTATATCGCTATCGTACTCGATCGTGTTGCATATATCGAGCGAATCGTCGTATAGCTCTAGCGAATGCCCAACTTGGCATAGGGCGTGTGCGCCACAGAGGAACCACTTCCCCCCCTCCATTACATCGATCTCGTTAAGCCCCTCTGGCGTCATCTGATACCGATGTAGCCTATTATGGCGGATTAGATGAAGGTATAACAGATCATCCTTTACGAATAGATGATGGTACGGAAGATCGTGCGAGTAGCTCTCTCTAGCGGTAGAGAGGATTAGCTCGGAACTCTCCCCCCCTGCCTTGATTATATTATACTCCTCCATATATGCGTTCAGCAGATCATGGAACTCTAGCCAGAAGAAGCCATCGTAATACGTCACCGATACGAGCTGTCCATAATACTCTACTGTAAATGAGGTCTCCGTTTTGCCATCCCAGATACGGAAGGTGTACTCCTCCTCATCGTTTGATATAAGGAGGACTCTCCCATCAGGAAGTATCTTTAACCTCGGGCAACCGCTCATAATATCCTCGGCGTACGAGGAGAAGTTTGCTAATTTGTCAACAGTGATACGTTCAAACATATTTACTCCAATATCGCATATTATCGCTAAAAGCTATCGTCAAGTCAACATAGATTATTTATAGACGTATATATAAATGTTATGCTATAAATTATAAAATACAGTTTCAGGAGGGTGAAATTTTATGGGTATAAACCTTAAAGATTCGATAGTTGAGCTGATCCGCCGCTCATCCACAGACTATCCCAAAGATTGGGAGAACGCTATCAGAAAAGCCGCCGAAAATGAAGAGGCTGGCTCCAGCGCTAGCGTTGCACTGAATACAATTCTTGAAAACATTGCACTCGCACGTAAAAATTCATATCCAATGTGTCAAGACACCGGATTTATAAATATCTACGTCGACTATCCGTTTGGTGAGCGTGAATCAACCTACACCGAGGCGATTAACGCCGCCGTTATCGAGGCAACCAAACGCCAATACCTTCGTCCAAACGCCGTCGACTCACTCACAGGGAAAAACTCTGAAAATAATACTGGGGTCAACGCCCCTGCTATAACGTTCCACCAGTGGGATAACGACTACGCTCGCATACGCCTGCTACAAAAGGGGGGCGGCTGTGAAAACTGTAGCGCACAGTACAGAATTCCAGACACAACGCTAGGCGCAGGCAGAGACCTGAAAGGGGTACGCAAGGTTGTTATCGACGCTGTTAATAAAGCACAGGGACAGGGCTGCGCACCAGGGATTATCGGCGTTGCCGTCGGGGGAGACCGTGCCGCATGCGCAAAGCTCGCTAAAGAGCAACTTTTCCGCAAATTTGGCGAACGTTCCGCTGATACCTCACTAGCAGAGCTAGAGAAAACGCTACTAACCGATCTAAACTCACTAGGGATAGGCCCTATGGGCTTTGGTGGCAATACTACCGCTCTAGAGGTCTTTATCGGCACTCAACACCGCCACCCTGCCACCTACTACGTATCTGTAGCGTACGACTGCTGGGCGTATCGCAACGGCACCATGACAATCAAAAACGACGAGGTGACATATGCTTAAACTAACCACACCGATCTCGGCTGAAACTATAAACTCACTCAACGCTGGCGATAGAGTGCTGCTATCTGGCAGAATTATCACCGCTAGAGACGCCGCACATAAACTTATGGTAGAGAAACGCCCCGATTTCCTGCGTCCATACCTGAAAGAATCTGTTATCTATCACTGCGGGCCTATCGTGTCTAAAAATGAAGATGGCACATGGAAGTTTGTATCCGCCGGACCTACAACATCATCCAGAGAGGAGCCGTACGAGGCAGATGTTATGGAGGAGTACAACGTGCGTGGAATTATCGGCAAGGGTGGCATGGGGCAGAAGACTATGGACGGACTTACAAAGTCTGGAGCGGTCTACCTGCACGCTATCGGCGGATCAGGAGCGTTAACTGCACAACGAGTAAAAAAGGTCGAAACTGTGCTTATGCTAGAGGAGCTTGGCTCGCCAGAGGCGTTCTGGGTGATCGAGGTGGAGGATTTTCCGCTAGTAGTCACGATGGACTCGAAGGGGAAAAGCCTACATAAAGAGGTTGCAGAGCGGTCTGATAAGAGGGCAAAGGAGTTACTTGCCAGTATCTAATTTGTGTGATAGAAAAAGCAGTACATTAATATTAAAAGTTGTTTAGATTGATGTAGCGCAAGGCGGCTTTTTAAAACTAAACCGGAGTGTACTTAATGGTACATGAGGATTTAGTTTTAAAAAATAACGCAGCGATACGCAATATAAACAACTTTCAACGGAGGCAATTTTTTAATGAAACGTATACTTGTTCTATTGACAGTAGCGATCTTTGCACTAACAGCGTGCAAAAGGGTCGACACAAACGCAACCAAAGGGGCGGCAGAGACCGCTGCTACACCAGCAAAGTTTATCCTCGGGTTTGACGACTCATTCCCACCTATGGGTTTTAAAGAGAACGGCGAATATGTCGGTTTTGATATCGATCTCGCTCGTGAAGTGACCAAGAGACTCAATATGGAGCTTGTACTGCAACCGATCATCTGGGATGTAAAGGAGCAGGAGCTGAACACAAACAAGATCGACTGCATATGGAACGGATTCACCATGACACCTGAAAGAGAGGCGGCGATGGCGTTTACGAAACCATATATGAACAACAAGCAGATCGTTGTCGTGCTGAAAGATTCCCCTGTACAGACTCTTGCAGATCTAGCTGGCAAAAAACTTGCTCTACAGAGAGATTCTAGCGCAGCTGACGCACTAGACAAACACGCTACACTGAAACCATCTCTTGGCGAACTTCTCGAGTTTGAAGATAATGTGATGGCTATGACCGACCTCGATACAAACAACTGCGACGCAGTACTGATGGACGTCGTAGTTGCAAACTATAACTATATCAAAAAAGCTCCTGACAAGTACAGACTCCTTGAGGAATCCCTTGCAGATGAGAGATTTGGTATCGGCTTTAGAAAGACAGATGTTGCACTGAAAGACAAAGTTGAGGCTACTCTTATGGAGATGGCTAACGACGGCACAGTTGCAAACATTTCAACCAAATGGTTTGGCTCCGATATAACAACGCTTAAATAAGATGGATGTTGTTGCGCTAGCGATAGAGTTCTGGGGCGGTACCGTTACCGCCCTAGAGGTATTTTTCCTCACACTGTTCTTCGCCCTGCCGTTAGGGCTAGTTATCGCTATGGGGCGGATGTCCCATAACCCCCTTATACGTGTTCCGATCTACTACTATATTCTATTCATGCGTGGCACGCCGCTGTTACTACAGCTTATAATCGTGTTCTACGCACCGTCGTATATCTTTGGGATAAACCTTAATAGATTCTCTGCGGCGATCCTTGCATACGTGCTAAACTACGCCGCATACTTCTCGGAGATCTTCCGTGGAGGGATCCAGTCGATCCCTGTGGGGCAGTATGAAGCGGCGCAGGTATTGGGATTCAATCGCAGAACAACATTCATGCGAATCGTACTACCGCAGGTGGTAAAGCGGATCACACTGCCGATGAGTAATGAGTTTACCACGCTGATAAAGGATACCGCCCTTATCTCCACCCTTGCAATCGTCGAGGTGTTTCGGATCGCCAAAAGCGCCTCCTCCGCCTCGGTATCGATCGTGCCGCTCTTTGTGGCTGGTGGGATCTATCTAACGTTAAATGCATGCGTTACAAAGTTTTTTGTATGGTTTGAAAAGAAGCAGGACTACTATAGATGATAATCGCAAAGGATATATATAAAGCGTTCGGTGATAATCAGGTGGTGAAGGGGATCTCCCTCGAGGTTAAGGTGGGTGAGGTGCTATCGATCATCGGCTCCTCTGGCTCTGGCAAAAGTACGCTGCTGCGCTGCCTGAACCGTCTTGAAT
>JAITWF010000173.1 GCA_031285415.1 Deferribacteraceae bacterium | reverse complement strand
GTGCGACCCTGCGGAATATAGTTTAGTACACTCGGCTCGAATACGTATATGCCAGTGTTGATAGTATCGCTAAAAACCTCGCCCCAACCTGGCTTCTCGAGGAAGCGCAGTATCTTGCCGCTCTTATCGGTGATAACAACGCCAAATTGAAGCGGATCGCTGACGCTAGTGAGGGTAACGGTAGATAGGGAGTTTTTTGCCTCATGAAACCCCACAACCTCCCGCAGGTTGATGTCGGTTATAAGGTCGCCAGATACAACGATAAACCGCTCGTGTATGAGGTGTTCTGCCTTCTTAACGGCTCCAGCTGTGCCAAAGTCGTCGTCAGGAACGATATACTGAATCTTCACACCAAGGGATGAACCATCGCCGAAGTACGACTTGATCACATCTGGCTTAAAGTACAGCAGAATAATAATATCATTAACACCGATCTCTTTCAGCGACCTTATGACATACTCCATCATAGGCCGATTATAAACAGGAATCATCGGCTTTGGCAAACTTGCGGTCAACGGTTGGATCCTTGTGCCAAAACCTCCCGCCATAACGACTGCCTGCATACTACCCTCCCTAATCTATGTTATACTTTACCTCATTTATCTTTAACACTCCCCCCTTGAGGGGGAGTCGAATTGGACGAAGTCCAATTCGGTGGGGGGTTAAGGGGGTGCATATTACGTTACCCCTCCCCGAAGCTAACGCTTCGACCCTCCCTCAAGGGGAGGGTGTTATCAACTACTTATTCTTATTCAACGCCTTTGTTACCTCATCTTTCAGCGAATCGAGGTCTTGAGATTTCACCCAATAGCCGTCCGCCTGCCATGTAGAGAGATCGTCCTGATATGCACTATAGGCTGATGCCATTAGTGTGCGTATATTTGGGTAATCGGTCGTTACCTTTTGCAAAATATCAATCCCACTCTCATTCTTGAGCTTTATATCTAGAAGACAGAGATCTATCTTCTCGGAGGCTAAAATCTGATAACACTCTGTGCTATTTGAGGCTGAAAACACCTTATATCCAGCGTCCTCCAGCTCTGTAGAGAAAAGCAAACGTATATCGGCTTCATCATCAACAATAAGAATATTTTTCTTCATATGCACACCTCACAAATAATAGATTCATTAAGCTTTGAACTATTTTAACAGAAATATTTTAAGATACAACCGTTTTTCATCAATTTTTATAATTCTTACAACTTCATCTGTTGCACAAATTCCACTACTCTCTCCGCCAGATCAAGCGGCAATTTTGCCTCTATGTGGATCATCTCTGGCGATAGATCCTCTCGTGTATACAGGTCTGGAATCGCCGTCAAAAGCACCTTTGCACGCTTTGTACCCATCCCAGATACGGCAAGTAATGGCGATACATTGCGTTTTTTTAATGATAGATTGCGAGAGTATGTGATCGCAAATCGGTGAGCTTCATCCCTCATCTTTTGTAAAAAAAGCAACACTGGATCATTTTTGCGGAATTTCAGCGGATTTTTCCTGCCATGCTCGTGAATCTCCTCGATACTCTCCGCCGTCTCATGCTTTGTGGGGCGTAGTGATCGGCTCTTAGAGATCGAAAGGCATGCTGCATGCGAGTTTGCTCTATTTAATTCGCTAACGGCGGCGTTCAGCTGCGATATCCCACCATCGATCAGGTATAGATCCGCCTCGATCTCACTCCCATCCGCCACATTCGCCATCTTGCGGTTCATCAGCTCCTTGATAGACTGCACATCGTTATTCTCTGCCGATCTAATCTTATACTTCCGATAATCTCTCTTATAAAACGCTCCCCCTTCGCTCACTACAGACACTCCAACGGTGTTATCTCCACCTAGGTGAGATATATCGATACACTCAACTCTATATACACTATCTTTGCCGCAGATCTTTGATAGCATAGGGAAGAGATCTTTATTGGCAGCGGCTTTCAAGAGGTAATCGTTCACAGAGTGCTCAGCATTCTTGACTGCAAGGGCGATAAGATCTGCATATCCACGTAGTCGCAACAAAATTTTCTTGCCAGCCATTGCGGAGATACCGCTGATAAGCTCCTCTGAGATCTCTCCCCCCTCCGCTACTATCAGATCAGGGAACTGGCGAACGTTTGCGTAAAATTGCATTATAAACCGCTCCAGCAGGTCATCCTCTTCGGGGGAGAAGAAGTGCGTTTTCGCCCCTATCAGCCACCCTCCACGGATAAAAAGCTGAGTAACGCCTACCGTATCACGGATCTCATGCCGATAGAAGAGGTCTAGCGAGCGTGTATCGGTTGTGATCGCCTGCTGCTTCGAAAAGAGCCCACCGACCGCCTTGAGTCTATCTCTATAGAACGCCGCCTCCTCATATCGCATAGCTTCGGCGGCTCTCTCCATCTGCTCCTGTAGGCGTTTCTTGACATCACCAGTATCGCCCTTAAAGAATCGTTTCACATCGTCGGCGATAGTAGCGTACTCTGCTTTACTGATCAGCTCTTCGCACGGTGCTGGGCATTTATGTATCTGATATTTAAGGCAGATCTTGCCTCTGCCAAACTGCTGATTGGTACAGGTGCGCAGTGGGAAGGAGTCTCGCAGAAATTCGATTATATCTCGTAGCTCGCCCGAATTAACGAAGGGGCCAAAGTAGAACGCCCTCTCGTCGTCAGTTTTGCGTGTATAGATTAATCGAGGGTACGCCTCATCTGTTAACTTTACATATGGGTACGCCTTGGAATCTTTCAGAAGGATATTATACTTAGGCTGTTCGGTCTTGATTAGGTTCGATTCGAGGAGGAACGCCTCCGTCTCGTTTGTAGTGACGATCGTGCGCACACTTTTAGCGGCAGCGAGCATTCTGGTAGTCTTTATAGTTTTCTGAGAGGCATTAAAATATGAGGCAAGCCGATTGCGCAACGACTTCGCCTTGCCAACGTAGATTATCCGATCGTTCGCCCCATGAAAAAGATATACCCCTGGCGAGGTGGGTCTATCTTGCAAGTTGATCTCAAATATATTAGCTCCTACTAAATAGGGCGAGCTGACCCCGCCCCTACAATTCGACTCATCCCCTATAAAATCTTTTAGATTGATGCAATGCTAGGCGGCTTTTAAAAACTAAACCGGAGTGTACTTACTGGTACATGAGGATTTAGTTTTAAAAAATAACGACGCAGTGCGCAATATAAAAGATTTTTAACTTCTGTAATCTGCGTTTATCGCTACATACTCTTTAGTTAGATCGCATGTATAATATGTTCCTACGCCATCACCTGCCCCTAAGTCCAGCGTAATCGTGAACTCTGGCTCCTTCATAATAGCGTACGCCTTATCCTCCAACGCTGGATCGATAAGGGTGGAATCTTTCACATAGTGTAGGTCGTTAAACCAGATCGAGACCTTCTCAGGGTCGAACTGTGCGCCGCTGTAGCCAGCTGTACACATAAGCCTGCCCCAATTCGGATCAGAGCCTGCAAACATCGTCTTTACTAGCGGCGAATTCGATAGCTTCATGGCGCAAAGTTTAGCATCTGCGTCGCTTTTCGCCCCCTTCACCATTATAGTCACCATCTTGGAGGCACCCTCTGCGTCTCGAACTATCATCAGTGCAAGCTCTTTGCAGAGGTAGTTCAGAGCCTCTTGGAAGAGTGCGCTATTGCTATCATCGATCGCTACATCCGACATACCGTTTGCAAATGCCAGCAGCGTATCGTTTGTACTCATATCGCCATCGACGTTTATACTATTAAATGAAGCTTCCGAGGCTACGTTAAGCATTTTTTGCAATCTATCAGCCGATATATCAGCGTCTGTAGTGACAAATGCTAGCATTGTAGCCATTGAGGGCGACATCATCCCTGCACCCTTGCACGTTCCGCCGATCACAAAGCTCCCTTTATCGGTCTCGACGAGCAGTGCAAGCTCCTTCGAAACTGTATCGGTTGTCATGATAGCCTTTGCGAATGCGCTACCGCCGTCGTCGTCTATCTCTTCGCATAGCGCTGGAATATGAGCGATTATCTTATCCGCTGGAAGTCGGTTGCCGATAACCCCTGTAGAGGCGGCAAGGATCGAGCCTTTAGGAAGCTCTAGCTCATTCTCCACCGCCGCAGAGATCGCTTCACAGTCGATAAAGCCCTGTTTGCCTGTGCAGGCGTTGGCGTTGCCGCTATTAACGACTATCCCCATAAACTCCCTGCCCTTCGCAAGGAGAGCTTTGTCGTACTGAACTGGTGCCGCCGTTACTATATTAGTGGTAAATACCGCCGCCGTTTGGCATATAGCGTCGCTCACAAGCACCGCCAAGTCGGTATTCCCCTTCCCTTTACCCTTAATGTCGGCAACGCAAGACGCCGCCGCAAAGCCAAGAGGGGTGCATACTCCACCATTTTCGATTATATTGAATTCCATATTAATTACCGTTTTTCATCCAGTAGTTTGGAGCCTCTTTCGTTATCTGCACGTCATGGACGTGGCTCTCTACAAGTCCAGAGCTTGTTATACGTACAAATTTCGAGTTCTCTCGAAGTTCATCGATCGTAGCGCAACCTGCATACCCCATACCAGAGCGGAGACCGCCAACAAGCTGCAATACCGTCTGCGATAGCTCGCCTCGATACTGCACACGCCCCTCGATCCCCTCTGGCACAAATTTATTATCCGATACGCCATCCTGAAAGTATCTATCTTTACTGCCATCTTTCATAGCGCTAACAGATCCCATACCTCTATAAACCTTATAACTACGCCCCTGATAAAGCTCTATATCGCCAGGAGCCTCGTAGGTACCAGCAAATAGCGATCCCATCATCACGACGTTTGCCCCTGCGGCGATAGCCTTCACGATATCACCAGAGTACTTTATACCGCCGTCAGCGATTATCGGTATCCCCACCTGCGCAGCCATTGCAGCACAGTCCATAATAGCTGTCACCTGTGGCACGCCGATCCCTGCAACCACTCGTGTAGTACAGATTGAGCCAGGCCCGATACCGACCTTTACGCAATCTGCGCCAACGTCAGCTAACGCCTTTGTAGCCTCTGCTGTGGCAACGTTGCCAGCGATAAGTTGCAGATCTGGATATTTACGCTTTATAGCGGCAACCGCCTCTATAACCTTCTTTGAGTGTCCGTGGGCGGTGTCGACGGTGATCACATCCACCTTCATATTCACCAGAGTGTCAACTCTGTCCATATAACCATCGCCAACGCCAACTGCCGCACCAGCAAGCAGTCTGCCCATTGCGTCTTTAGAGGCAAGTGGATATTTTAAACGTTTATTTATATCTTTGATGGTGATAAGCCCCTTTAGGCTGTACTTATCATCCACTACAAGGAGTTTTTCAATTCTATGCTCGTGAAGCTTCTCCACAGCACTTTCAAATGAGGTTCCCACAGGCACAGTAACAAGATTTTTGCTCGTCATATAGTCAGAAACTTTATGTCCAAGATCTTTCACAAAGCGTAGGTCTCGGTTTGTCAGTATCCCAAGTAGCTTCTGATTTTTTACGACTGGCACGCCGCTTATCTTATACTTTGCCATAACCATCTGCGCTTCAGCAACGGTTCTATCAGGCTCGATGGTGATCGGATCAACTATCATCCCCGTTTCAGAGCGTTTTACCTTATCGACCTCATCCGCCTGCCGCTCGATAGAGAGGTTTTTGTGTATAAATCCGATCCCCCCCTCTTGAGCGATCGCTATCGCCATCTTTGCCTCTGTTACAGTGTCCATCGCAGCGGTAACAAGTGGAATTTGCAGCTCGATTTTGTTTGTCAGCTTAGTTTTAGTAGATACCTCATATGGTAAAACGCTGCTTCTTGCAGGCACAACCAGCACATCATCAAATGTCAGTGCCTCATACGTGATCTTTCTAGCTACATACTCCGCATATGTCATTATTTTGCTCCTTTATATTGCTACTTGCCCTATGCTTAAAATCTTCGGTACATATCTTTTATATTCATTTTTATCTAATCGGCGACAGATCGAGCGCACAAAGTTTTGATCTAATCCATCATTAATCAGATGTTGAGGGCTATTCCCCTGCTCGATCATATTCGATAGTAGTTGATCAATATCTCTGTAGCTATACCCCAGATCCCCTTCATCGGTCTGCCCCTTGCTATGATCTGCGGAGGGTGCTTTTTCGATAAGCTTTTTAGGTAGCCCCATCATCGTTGCCATACGCCAAACCTGCGTTTTATATAGATCGCCAAGCGGATTCACAGAGCAGGCACTATCACCAAACCAGGTCATATACCCCAATAGTAGCTCGCTTTTATTGCCTGTACCTAGCACCAATGCATTATGAAAGGCACTTCTATCGAATAAAACCGTCATGCGTATGCGTGAGAGAAGGTTCCCAAGCCGAAGTGGCGATATAAAGCTATTCGCTGCCAGATATGCCTCCGCCATAGGCGTTATATCGATCGTTTCCATCTTTATCCCGAGATGAGACGCCATCAGTCTAGCATCTTTTTCGCTCTCTGGGTTAGACTCTTTATAAGGGAGGAAGTATGCGACAACATTATCCTCACCCAACGCCTCTACAGCAAGAGCCGCCGCCAGTGCAGAGTCTATACCGCCAGACATCCCCACTACGACACGCTCAAAAGATGTCCCCATCACCCAGCTGCGTAGATTTTTAATGAGGATCTCTATTGTGTTTTCGGTTATCTCTAGCATTATCCCTCCGATAAAAAATTCTCGTCATTGCGGCCTCCGAGCCGCAATCCAGTATTAATAATATTTCTGGACTGCGGATCAAGTCCGCAGTGACGTGACTAGGAGAACTACTTACTGTTTCTTTTATAAATGCCGCTTTTGCCGCCAGTCTTTTCCATAAGACGTATATCGCCGAAGCTCATCCCTTTATCAACCGCTTTGCACATATCGTATATCGTTAATGCCGCCACGCTAACTGCCGTCAACGCCTCCATCTCCACCCCTGTTTTGCCGAATAAACGTACATGGGCGTCGATCGTGACGGTACCACTATCTATATTAGGTGTAAAATCCACCGTCACCGCCGTTAGTGCAAGGGGGTGACAGAGGGGGATCAGCTCATGCGTACGCTTTGCTGCCATAATGCCAGCGATACGTGCTACCTCAAAGACGTTCCCTTTGGTGATCGTATTGTCTGTAATTCGTTTCAACGTATCGTGCTGCATAGTAACCGTGCCAGACGCCCACGCCGTGCGCTCTGTTGGTTCCTTTACAGTTACATCCACCATTCGGCTCTTGCCATCTGCGTCAAAATGTGTGAAGTCGGACATATTATAATCCCCTCGCTGTACTTATCACTCCCCCTTGAGGGGGAGTCGAAACACAAAGTGTTTCGGTGGGGGGTCTTTTGGGCAACCCCTCCCCGAAGCTAAAGCTTCGACCCTCCCTCAAGGGAAGGGTGTTCTATAATTAATAAGGATATTCTCGAAACAGCTCATCCACTGGCATAGTAGACTCTGTAAGCGTCAGTAGCGGCGATTCCTTTATCTTTGCTATCGTTGCATCCTCTGCTTTGAGGGTCAATGTAGCGTACTCTCCACTAACGTTGATAACGTGTCCATCATCAGAGAAGAGCGGTTTCTTTATTATAATAACGTAGTTCTGTACCTTCGTTGGTAACATCTTCATAAAGATCAGCTCAACAAGCTTCTGTAGCTCGTTATTAAGTACATTCGCCTGACGTGATGGGATTATATTGCCACTACTATCCACTGCGCTATACTCTAGCGTTATCGTGATAGTACCACGCCTTGTAGAGGAATTCGATATTAAAATGCGTGGGATTAGCTGAAACTTCTCCAAAAATATTGATTCATTCATCAGCCTATTAAATCGTTTAACGATCTCGTGCAGCTCGACATTCAGGCGTTTATTCATATAGTTTGTTGTGACGCTCTCATCGTAAAAAACCTTTACAGTCTTAAGATTGCGTCGCTCGATAAACCCCTCTCTGCCGTTGTACATGCGGATACTGTACCAGTCCTCATTGTTTGCAGTCACGATCATCTTCTCGCCAGGCACCGCAAATCGAATGATTCTAGAGGTTTTCGTTGCCGCAGAGTGTATCGGCACAGTTGAGTACACAACGGTACCCACACCCTCTATAATATGATCTAAGGGAGGACTATCTGAAAGCACAGCACCCACAGGCAGGTTAATGATCTGCCCCTCGGGATCGGCTGTATCTTCCATAAAATCTTCAATCCCCTTAGGCGCCTCCTGAGCAAAGGCGGTCGCCACTAATAGCAGTAGAAGGATTAAACTCCTACTAAACATTGTGGCGAAAGTATATAATATCCCCATCCTGAACGATATACTCCTTACCCTCTAGGCGCATCTTCCCCTTCTCTTTGGCCAATGTGAGCGATCTAAGCTCCTCAAAGTCGCTATACGAGACAACCTCTGCACGGATGAAGCCCCTCTCTATATCAGAGTGAATCTTGCCAGCGGCCTTCTGTGCGTTTGTATTTCTTTCGATAGTCCACGCCCGCACCTCCTTCTCGCCAGCTGTAAAGTAGGTCACTAATCCTAGAAGGTCATATCCCTCCTGAATCAGCGTCTCAAGTCCAGATTTTTGCAAACCTAAACTCTTAAGATAATCCTCCGCCTCTTCGGCTTCAAGCTCTAAAAGGTCGCACTCGATCTTTCCGCAGAGTACGATAACCTTTGCACCCTCTTTATTAGCTATCTCTCGCACGGTGTCTACATGTGAAATATTACCTAAAACGTGATCTTCATCCACATTTGCTACATAGAGTACAGGTTTATCAGTTAAGAGTTGATACTCCGAAATCTCATCTTTATATTCAGGATTTTTATCTAATATCTCTTTGAGCGGTTTATTGTCGGAGAGGTGTTTAACAAGCTCCTCCAGTATCTCCGCCTTGCGTTTAGTCGCAGCGTCGCCACTTTTGGCAGATTTCGATAGGCGAACGCTCGCCCTCTCAAGGATATCAAGGTCTGCAATCACAAGCTCTGATTTGATTATGGAGATATCTCTTTGAGGGTTAACCGTCCCCTCTACGTGTGTGATATTTTCATCATCAAAGCAGCGCACCACATGCACGATCGCCTCAACCTGGCGGATATGCATAAGAAACTGATTGCCAAGCCCTTCGCCCTTGCTGGCGCCACGCACAAGACCTGCTATATCAACGAACTCAACCGTGGTTGGCACGATCGATTTCGGTTTAACATACTTTGTAATAAATACCATTCGCTCATCTGGAACGCCAATAATACTCTTATTGGGCTCGATTGTGCAGAATGGATAGTTTGCGCTCTCCGCCTTCTGCGCCTTAGAGAGTGCGTTAAAGATCGTAGATTTACCTACGTTTGGCATACCTACAATACCACAACTAAAACCCATGTTAACTCCATAAGAAAACCACCCTCCCCTTGAGGGAGGGTCGAAAAAATATTTATTTTTT
>JAITWF010000168.1 GCA_031285415.1 Deferribacteraceae bacterium | reverse complement strand
TCAGGCGCAATGCGCATATATAGCTTCATATCGAGGGCGTTGTGATGTGTGATAAACGGCTTTGCAGTGGCTCCGCCAGCGATCGGCTGCATCATTGGCGTCTCAACCTCCATAAACCCTTTGGAGGCGAAGAAATCTCGCAGATGTTTCACGATCTGGCTTCTCTTTATAAACGTTTCTTTAACGTCGTCATTTGCTATTAGGTCAACGTAGCGTTGGCGGTGGCGTTTTTCTATATCTTGCAGTCCGTGCCACTTTTCAGGGAGATCACGAAGCGTTTTGGTGAGAAGGCGAAAGCTAGTAGCGCAGATCGTCAGCTCGCCAGTCTTTGTGCGAAACATATAGCCTGTAATGCCAACGAAATCGCCAGTTTCACACTCTTCGAATACCTTGTAGTCGTCGTCGGATAGTATACCGCTTTTGATATATGCCTGAAGTGTGCCAGAGCGATCTTTGAATGTGATGAAGGTGACTTTGCCGAAGTTGCGAACGGACATAATCCTGCCAGCAACGGTAAACTCGGGCTTCTGCTCGTGCAGCTCGGCGTCGGTGAACCGATCAGAGGCACCGACAACGTCGTCTATGTCGGAGTTACCCTTAAAGAAGTTTACATATGCAGGAACCTTTGACTCGACTAGCTTTTGATACTTGCTAACTCTATGTGAATCCATTGCGCCACCTTACAAACTTTACACGAATATATAGTAAAAGTAACAGAAGATACCACAAAAGTCTATAGATAAATGAGGGTCTAGCCCTTATAACGTATCCTAGGATCTGCTAGCGCATACATAAGATCGGCGATAAGGTTGCCAATAAGGGTAAGGATCGCCCCGATCACTAGGATCCCCATTACTGTTGGGTAATCCCTCATCGTAACTGATTGGTAGAAGAGCTGCCCCATGCCAGGGATAGAGAAGATCGATTCGAAGATAACGCTACCGCCGATAAGTCCAGGCACCGACAGCCCCAGTATCGTAACCACTGGCAGGAGGGCGTTCTTGAGGGCATGTTTGAATAAAACCGTTGAATTTGTTAACCCTCTCGAGCGTGCCGCCAAGATATAATCTTTTGATAACACATCCGCAGTAGCCCCCCTCATAAACCTACTCATCCCTGCAAGACCGCCAATTACAGATACGAAGAGCGGCAGTACGAGATGATGTGCAAGATCTATTACTTTGCCGATCGTTGATAGATCGTCGTAGTTCCACGATTTTAGCCCCGATATAGGAAGCACCCCCCACACGACGCCAAATAGGTACATACATAGAAGTGCAAGCCAGAAGGTTGGGATAGCGAAGCCGATAAAGACGAAGACCGTCACACCTCTATCGAATATGGATCCCTTATACCATGCGGAGATAACGCCCAAGATCGTTGAAAATAGCAGGATGAGGATCATCGAAAGCACATTTATACCGATAGTGATCGGTAGCCTCTCTGAGATCTTATCCCACACGGGTCTACCATCTCTAGCGAATGAATCGCCGAAATCGAGGCGTACTATCTTCTTTAGCCACATTGTATATTGAACGGTGAGCGGTTTGTCGAGGTTGTAAAGCTCGATAAACTTCTGACGAGCGTTTTCGCTAAACTTTGGATTCATAGACGCCTCTGCATCCACAGGGGAGCCAGGGGCTAGGCGGATTACGAAGAAGCAGATCAAAGTTATCCCAAAAAATAGTGGGATAATCGTCAGCATGCGCCGCAGAAGGTATGATAACATAGCTCTTTACCCCTCCCCGAAAAAATGATCATTTTTTCGACCCTCCCTCAAGGGGAGGGTGTTTGCGGACACTCCCCCCTTGAGGGGGAGTCGAAACACAACGTGTTTCGGTGGGGGGTCTGTATGTGTTATTAACATCCTACTTAAATCCGCCGTTATTCATCATCAGTCGCTGCAAAAATAGTGTATCCTCTTTGAGGAACAATCCCATTATCTCGCCGATCTGTTTGTAGAAGCTGATCTTCTCCTCGATATTCGAGATTAGATAGGTAAAGAAGTGCGCCCATGTGGCTATATGCTCTTTATAGAATAGCTGCTGCTGCACAATCGCCTCGAAGAATCCCTCAATATCGTCGTTCTCTAGATGATAGCGAGTGATCCCTCGCAGATGAGCCATAAAGATCATCTCGGAGCTGATATGATCCTCTGGAAGCGATCTGTTATAGTTTAAGCTGATCCCATCGTATGAGGCTGATAGCTTCTCTAATATCTGTTTTCTGTCGATATGTGTGCGAAGTTGGTACTCATACTCGTTTAGAGGAATCTTTAGATTCTCTATATACTCTTTATGCACCGCTGAAACGCTATCCACTATCTCTGCAATACCGCTTGAGGTGATAGCGTCGAGCTTCGAGGAGAAGTATAGGAACTTCCCCCAATTTTTATTATACTGGCTTGAGTAGCCCAGAAGATCTATCTTGTCATATTTTAACGATATCGAGGCGACCTTCTTGACAAACTCCTCTGTGGGAGGGGTAGAGAACGTTGTTGCAAACATTCTATACATCGACTCCTGATATGAGAAGTTCAGAATTAGATCTCCAAAGTCGCAATCTTTTAATATCAAGGTGTACCTCTCTTTATCGGTAGCTCTACCTGCAACTCTGATGCAATCACCTGTACGCCGATCTCTCGGCTGCCGTAGATCGTGTCATCGTTACCTAGCAGGACTATATCATATATACCCAAAGGAACGCTAGCAAAACGGAACCGACCGCCCGATACTACTCCTGTCGATTGTCGATATTCGTAGCCGTTCACCCCTTTTCTTCCGACCAGTATCGCATGGGCAGAGGCTGGCGGCGTGTCGCCTACAATCTGCACCACTATATCAGAGGCTCCAGCACCGATCACAGCGCTGAACTCGTAATGATCCATCAGCTCTACCCCGATGGTAAAGTAGATCGTCTGCTGTCTATTATCAAGCAGGCGTGCAAACTCATTTCGCCTATCGTTGCTTAATGTGAGCGTTGATCTATCGCTATTCCATACAAATAGCTCTGTAATATCCTGATCGTTCAGTGTAGCAACGACATCCTCTGCAGGGTATCGGAATGGCGTATCGAATGTGAATACAAGGGGGTTATCGTACGCAACTATAAGTGACGGAGTAACGCCTGAGATAATAAGTCTTCCCTCTGTATCATCTGGTGCTACAAGCGTCTGAACAAGCTCTTGTGACAGATCCTCCATAGAGAGTGCAATGGCAGACTGAATATCATCCCCACCGATATATGAGATCGGGAAGCGTATCTGAAAGAGGCTCTGCCCCGATGAGATATTCACGTCGCTCATATCCCCCTGAAACATCCTATATCGATCGATAAGGTGGAGGTCGTAGGTGCAGCTTGGCAGATCTCGAAAGTTTACCGCCCTTGAATCCTCGATATACGATATCTGCGAGAAGTATCCGCCGCTATATTGGCACGACGCCTTCACCCTCATACCGTCAAGAGGGTATGTAGAGGCGACATCTGGCACCTCTATAATTGTTTCAATCCGCTTATATCCAGCGTTTAGCGATAGATAGTACGTTCTGGTCTTCACATTTATCGTTATCGGCTTTGTGGTATTGGAGAGCATACTTAAAAATGCCGGTATAAAATCCTTTTTTAGTGCAACTCTGCGGCTATTCGGATAGATTGCAAACATGGCGGTGATATCGGAGCCGTCCTCTATCTGTATGTTAATCTCGTTCCTCTTGAAGGAGAGTGGAAACGTTAGCTGTAGAGGCTCCTTTCCATCGTATATATTGCGGTTTACCCCTGCAACGTCTATAAATGCATTGCCGCAGATCGGGCGAGATTCTGGACACATTGCATAGTCAAGCCCAGCCTCCCTCACTATCGTCGTTGCAGCACCGTTATAGAAGAGGGGGAGTTGATATACGGTATCATCGTGCTGAAATAGTATATTAGAGTAGCTATTTGTAATATTGTCTTTAGTTAATATAGCGATAGAGCCATCGTTTCGCACCTCATAGTCGGCTGGCAATTCGCCAAGTAGGCTCACGGTAGCCTCCGCCAGATTGGGGATAAAGGGGGCTAGATCGATCTCTTTATAATCTGTGCTGTGTAGCTCTATCGGTTCTGCGTATATCTGCACTAAACTGCCAGCAGTTATCTTTAATGGGTCGGTATTGGGGCGTATCGTATTAACCTTTAACTCATGCTCGATACTATCTGATAGTGTAATGATCTCGTCGCCATAACTCTCTAGATTTAGATCGGCAAGTAGGAGCTGATATTTGCCAGTAGAGAGGGCTTTAAACTCGTAAACGCCTTTTTTATCGGTCTTGCCGAGACGCACGATCGGTTTATCGGCATGTAGCTCTCTTAATATAATATAGCTATCAGGAATAGCTTTGATTGTAATAGTTTTGTCACCCTTGCGCACATTATGTTTTGTCCTGAAACAGCGGTTTGAGTTCCCCTTGTCGCACATGGTGCCTGTGAGTGTTCCCTCGCCCACCGCCATACTATTATAGAGGGTGCGAAATTTTGCGCTACTGATAGTGGCACTCTGCGCTACGCTATTCCATGTAAAGAGCGACGTCACATCTGCCGCTTTACCATCGGTGTTATAGAGGTGAACCTTGAAGGTATCGGCATATATCGGCACGACGGCATTTATTGCTATAGTCGGCAAAGTATCGGATAGTAGTCCATCTGGAGGTAGATTGTAAATTGCCGTATGGGCGTAGTAGCCCTCCTTATTAAACATGCCGAACTGCTCGTAGCCACTATTTACAGGCACAGGGTGGGGGATCTTTAGTAGGAACGTTCTGCCGCTGACCTCTCCAGTAAATAGAAGGTCGTCTGCCGACTTACGCATATATGGCAGGATCATGGCGATCTTGTTGCCATTTATCTTCATCGTCACGTTGTCGCCAGCGATCTGTTTGAAGGCGGTAAGCGTTCCCTTTAGTCTACTATTCCACGATTCGGGCGATGTAACGACGAATTCGCCAGCACGATACGGTGCCGATGTGGATAGGATCAAGTCAAAGGCTGGCACTGTATGCGTCCACTCTGTAGCGTTATCGATCTGCGTCTCGCCCAGAGGTATATCTTTGGAGTAGATCTTGTAGTCGGTTGTGGGGAGGTTCTCTGCAATATATCTGCCGTTGCTATCAATGTTAACTTCAAAGGTGTGCGGCACAAGCTTGTCGGAACCTGCAAAGTGTAGGGTTGCTTTCTTCCCCTTTATGAGTGGCGGCACGTCGCCATCGGAGTCTATGAACTTGCCAGAGATACGTTTATTGCTAAGGATTATGCGCACTCTGCCGTCGCCAGAGGGGCGTCCGCCAGCGATCTTCCACGAGAAGAAGTTGTCGTCGCTAGTGAAATGGCTAAAAAATTGCTCCTGATAGAACTCCTTCACTCGGAAGGTGCTTTTTGGGGCGTCGTAGTATAGAAGCATGCTCACGTCTGTATCGTTCACAAAGAACGACACTTTGCCGCTATTTTGCTCTGCCAGATCTGATAAAATTACTGAAAAGTTGCCGTTAGGGGAGCAGATGTTGCCTAGGGTGCAATCTGGGAACGATACCTTGAGATGATGAATTGGCATTGCAGTGGAGTTGTCGGCGTAGCCCCCCTTTTTACCATAAAAGAGCCAGCTATTGTCAGCCACAGCGGCATTAGCCACCGATAGTGGAAGATGAAAAAGCGCAAAAAGAAGGATAATATATTGCCCCACCTTACGCATATTTGCCTCCATTTTGACTATATACACTATAGATTGCAAAATTGCAAGGGGGCGTACTTGATCATATCCCCTCCCCTTGGGGGGAGGGTGGCACGCAGTGTCGGGAGAGGGG
>JAITWF010000125.1 GCA_031285415.1 Deferribacteraceae bacterium | reverse complement strand
CGATGAGTTCGTCAAAGTTTTGAGGGCGATATTTTCGTGCAAGAGCTAAATATGACATTCGTATATCCTAGTATTTTTTAAGATCTATGGCAAGCCCCATTTATTGCTTGATATTAAATTGCGCATTGTATAAGATTGAAATTAGGCAGGGGCATTTGTTTATGAACAAAACACATAATATCAAAAAAAGTGATAAGCATGAAGGTATTGCTGGATCTCAAACGCCGTTCTTTTATAAGAAAGAGGTTATTCTTGAGTTAGATCTCTTGAATGCGGTATTTGACGATATCCGTATCCCTCTGGTCGTTGTCAATAATGCGCTAGAGATCTTGAAGGTCAATAGTGCCGCCTCTGCTATGTTTGGCAAAGATTATCTAACGCTTGCCGAGCTTGCCCCTGCTATACATCCGCACGTTTTATCGTTCAAAACAGCGCATAAATTAAGCGTTCGCCTCCCTCATATCCATGTAGATAAGAGGTGCGTCGACCTACAGATAACGCAGCTTTCAAACGACTGTATCATGGTTGCGATATACGACGTTACAAAGGAGTTCTCCCTATCGACCCAGCTTCGACAGGCGCAGAAGATGGAGACCGTCGGGCAGCTTGCCACTGGCGTTGCGCACGATTTTGCAAATGTGCTGACGGTGATCGGCGGCTTCGCAGATATAGCGAATAAGAAGCTCACAGAGCACCCAGCGGCACAGTATATCGAGCATATCTACAACTCTGCCAAGAAGGGAAATAGCATGATTCGTGGGCTTTTGGCATTCTCAAGGCGTGGCGAATCGGATCATCATATCACAAATGTCAGTCTCTTAGTGAAAAGTATCGTCGATATGGCAGGGCATATGCTTCGTAGCGATGTGCATATCGTTGTAAACCTCTTTGAGGGCGACTTGCAGGTGATGGCGGATAGTGTGCAGATCGAGCAGGTGATCTTGAACCTCTTTACAAATGCGCAGGACGCTATGCCGAAGGGTGGCAAGATAGAGGTGCAGACTGGTGTGCTTCAGAATGAAGATTCTAACGACTTTGTATATATAAAGGTGATCGATGAGGGGGTCGGCATGGATTCTAGGCTTATCGATCAGATCTTTGAGCCGTTCTTTACCACTAAACCGCCCCACAAGGGCACAGGGCTGGGGCTTGCTATGGTGAAGGAGATCGTGGAACATCACTCGGGCAAGATCTCCTGCCAGAGTACGGTAGGTGTTGGTACGACCTTCACAATCTTCCTCCCTGTGGTTATGGTGACGCCGTGGAGGTAATGAATAGTATCTCTCTGACAGATGAGGGCGTCTCTGGTGTGCATATCGGCGGAGCGACGTTTGGTATCAGCAAGAAGCTTATAGTTGCTGACGCAGGCTTCTGGAGGCTTTTGGGTAACGGCGTTGCAGACTTTGAGGGGATGATAGAGCGTTTGATAGATATGGAGCTGTTGGATACAGATATCGACTACGAATTTCAATCCAACTACTCGATCTCGATCTATCTAGGCGACGCTAGCTGTATGTCGATCAATCCGTGCGAGCTGAATGGTACTCTTGTAGGTGTTTTTGTGACATTTACCACTGCAAAGCTACGCAAGCAGGAGATTGTAGTCGATAGATTTAGCAAAAAGATTGTAAACTATGGCATATCTGCTGCCGAAGTGCTTGGAATACAGGCACGTAGCGATCTATCGGTGAATAAGTGGAAGATGGATCTCGATAAGTTCGCCGATGAGCTTATTGAAGAGGTATTCATATATACTCGTATGATGATTATTCGAGGTGGTATTCCTGCATATATAGGGATCTGTCCAGTAGATTTTGTCGATAATGCGAACAGATTTATATCGCTACAGGTGGTCGATCTTAACAGCAAAGTTATCCAGGAGCAGCACGCCGCAGAGCATAATGAGGTGGTCGAGCTGATCGCTAGCCAATCAAACAATATTGTCGCTCTATCCCCTAACGGTATTATTATGGGTGCAAGTGGCGTTCTGATGAAGCATTGGGGGTGGAGTGCCGATGAGGTTCAGGGTCGCCCCTTTATCTCCATTGTAGCTCCCTCTGATAAAGATAAGATAACGGCGTATTTGCAGGAAAATCTTGATATAGCAGGCAAGATAATCTGCATACGCAGAGATGGCACCCTATTTGAAGCGGCGTTTATCCTGACCCCAAACGAGATCGGGGGGAAGCTCTATACAATTATGCGAATCGAGCTAGAGGAGTCTGCCTCTGATAATATTCAGCTATTCAGCCGATATGTATCGGTCTTCAACTCGCTTCCAGCAATGCTTGCAGTGGGTGATGAGGCGGATCTAACATATGCGAATAGAGCGTTCTTTGAGTTCTTTAAATGTGGCTCTATTGAGGAGTTTAAAAAGCAGTATAGATCACTAGGTGCAACGTTTATCCACCGATCGGGCTGTCTATACCCCACTACCGATGGCGCATGGCTCTCTACTGCGCTTGGCAGAATGCACGACGGCTTTGACAATCAGGTGATGATCTATTCGGAAACTCTTCGAGAGTATCGCACATTTTCGCTCAAAGTCGCCACTCTTACCGATTATGCAGATAGGCATATCTTCCTCTTTGCCGATATCACAGATCTAGACAACTATCACTCGATCCTTCAAGATGTGAAATATATGCTCGAGCACGACGTAGAGAAGCACTCGCAGGAGAAGCGCAACGTCGAGATACTTCTGACGCAGCAGCAGGAGCTGTTGGTGCAGCAGTCGAAGCTTGCGGCAATGGGCAATATGATCGGCATTATCGCCCACCAGTGGAAGCAGCCCCTTAATGTAATTGGGCTTATGGCGCAGAATCTGGAGGAGGATTTCGATTTTGGTGAGCTATCAAAGGAGAATCTTGGAGAGTATACCGACAATATCATGAAGCAGGTTCGGTATATGTCGGAGACGATAGATGATTTCAGCGGATTTTTCCGCCCATCGAAGACGATTATACAGTTTGACCTTCTTAAATCGGTCGAGAGCGTCGCCAATCTGCTACGCTCGTTTATGGTGAAGAATAATATCACTATAGATAAGATACTGGATACGGCGGATTCTGCCCCCTCTCCTACAGTTTTGGGCTATCCAAATGAGCTGAAACAGGTTCTTATGAATATAATGAATAATGCCAGAGACGCTATCGTGATGAATACCAAAGAGGGGGAGCTTTCAGAGGGTAAGATTACGATCAACGTTGGCGAAGATGCGCATAGCGGCTATATAACGGTATCTGACAGTGGTGGCGGTATTCCAGAGCATATTATGGGCAGCCTCTTTGAGCCGTATGTGACCACAAAGGGCGCAGATGGTACAGGGATCGGGCTATATATGAGTAAATATATTATGGAGCTGATGAGCGGCTCGATATCGGCTGAAAATAAGGATGGCGGTGCGGTGTTTACGCTGAAACTGCCGAAAGCGTAGGGCTAGAGGTGGTCAGGTAGAAGCCTTGAGGTGTGGACGACAGTTAAAATTTTTATTAAATCGTGAGAGATTATTCGATAAATAGTAATATATGGGAATGATTTATTCACTAACTCCCTTGTGTCGTTAAACTTTCCTACCCTGCCAGACATCGGAAAATCAAGCAATATTTTGGCTGAATTAAAGATATCGTTGATTATTTCATAGCCAAGCTCCTCCTTATCAATATCTGAATAGTAGATCAATATCTCCGATAGGTCGCTGTAAACATGTTCAGACCATTCTATGCGCATTTAACACCCAATTTTTGGAGTTTTGCTTTCATCTCGTCATGAGAGATAAAGGTTCCCTCCTCTGCTCTTTTAACCTTCGCCTCTAGCCATGCAAGAGAGTTTAGGTAGCCTTCGACAGCTCCTTGAATTAGCTCCGAACGTGTTTTATCTTGCTTTGTAGCAATCTCTTCGAGCCTAGCGATCGTATCTGCTGTGAATCGTGTGCTTATGGTTTGCATCTGTTTTGGCATAATATTACCCTCGTAGAGTATATATTACAAATGTAATACATTTTTAGCAAGTGGAAATTACTTCCCAACCGCCTCTTTATATAGCTCATAGTACAGCTGTGCGGAGCGTTTCCACGAGTAATCTTTCTTCATGGCGGCGGTGATCATATTATTCATATGTGCAGGTCTATCAAAGAAGGTGGAGACCGCCCAGCCGATCGTATCGTACAGCGAGCGTGCCGCCATATAATCAAATTTAAATCCTGTGCCTGTGCCTCTCTTCTCGTCGTACTGCTCGATCGTATCAGCTAATCCGCCAGTTGCACGTACTACTGGCAGTGTGCCGTACGCCTGAGAGTACATCTGATTCAGCCCACACGGCTCGTATAGCGATGGCATTATAAAGAAGTCGCTACCAGCCTCGATAATATGCGCTGTCGGCTCTGAATAACCTATAAAGCTACCCACTCTACCAGCGTACCTCTTAGGCAGTTCGCCGAAGAAGCGTTCTAGAACGGTATCGCCAGAGCCTAGGATGATAAACTGGCAGTCCATATCGTTCATAACGCTATCTATAGAGTCCATCAGGAGGTTTAGCCCCTTCTGCTCTGCAAATCGACCGATAAAGGAGAATAGCGGCAGTTCAGGGTTTGTTTCCAGTAGGAACTGTTGCTGTAGAGCCTTCTTATTGCGTCTCTTGCCGTCGGTAAAGTTTTTGACTGTATAGTTCGTGGGGATCAGTCTATCAGATGATGGGTTCCAGATAGTAGTATCGATACCGTTTAAGATTCCCGATAGGTCTGCTCCACGTCTATTTAGGTATGGATCAAGCCCATTCGAGCCGATAGGCCCTCGTATCTCCTCTGCGTATGTAGGGCTGACTGTGGTTAGTTTGTCGGCGTAGACGATCCCCCCCTTCAGCATGTTTATCCCACCGTACGCCTCGAAGGTGTCAGGTTTGAAGTCGTAGTCACGAACCATGGCGTATGAGAGTACATCTGATGAGAAGATCCCCTGATAGCCCATATTGTGTAGGGTTAGCACAGATTTAGTGCCAGAGAAGAAGGAGTCGTAGCCCTTTTTCAGGTAGTACGGCAGTAAACTTGTCTGCCAATCGTGCACATGCACTACATCAGGTTTAAAATCCATATCCTTCACCGTCTGCATAGCGGCACGACAGAGGAATGCAAATCGGAAAGCGTTGTCTCGATATTCGCCAGCACTATCGTGATAGTAGCCTGTGCGAGCGAAATATTTATTAAATTCAATGAAATATACGTCGATTCCGTGCGGCTCTGCGGTATGGTGGACGTTGAACCACTCCTCGCATGTCCCCATATGCACGCACGTTTGCGGCATGATGAGCTTTAAATTGTACTTGTCGTACTTTATAGATGAATATAGCGGCAGAATTACCTTAACATTATGCCCTAGCTCTGCGAGAGCCTTTGGGAGAGCTGCTGCGACGTCGGCAAGACCGCCGCTCTTGGCGTATGGTTCTACTTCACTGGCAACGAATAGAATGTTCATCGTATACTCCTATAAAAGTCATTATATTAGCGCACTACTGCGTTGTTTGAAAAAATCCAATCCTCATGTACGCCTTATGTACACTGCGGTTGTATTTTTTCAAGCCGCCTTGTATTGCATCTAATCTAATGCCTTTTCTATCTCTTCGACACGCCAAATGCCCACCACCCTCCCCTTGAGGGAGGGTCGAAACAGATACTGTTTCGGGGAGGGGTCGGAATGATTTCAAGTGCAATACAAAGTTATCATCTTTTTTATAGATACACAAGCGATATGAATCTGTCAAAATTAGCAGATTTTTGTATTTTATCAGCTTCACTATTTCAAAATCTTGCAAAAATTTCAATTTTCTATAAAAATAGTCGAGTAAAATGCATAATTATTGAATATTTTATAAATACCGAAAAAGGTTGACAGGCATGAGTTTTAGCAATATATTTCACATCTGTAATAATAAATATATGAGGGTGCATTGGGATGGAGCAAATATCGCCAGAATTCGTGCCTGTAAAAGCTGGAAAATCTAAAGTAGCGCACGGTTCGCCTATCGTAGAGCTAAAGAATGTGTCAAAGTCGTACGATGATCATATGGTATTAAAAAATATGAACCTAACTATCTACAACGGCGAGTTTCTGACCCTTTTGGGCCCCTCTGGCTGTGGCAAGACCACTACACTGCGTATGATCGCTGGCTTTGAAACTCCAGACAGCGGCGAGATTATTATAAATGGCACAAATGTAGCAAGCCTCCCTCCGCACAAGCGCACGGTTAATACTGTATTCCAGAGCTACGCCCTATTCCCACATATGAGCGTGTTTGATAATATCGCATTTGGGCTCAAGATGTCTAAAACGCCTAAAAACGAGATAAAAGATCGAGTGATGGAGGCGTTAAAGACGGTCAAACTGGCAGATTTTGCAAGCCGCAGGCCTGCGCAGCTCTCTGGTGGGCAGCAGCAGCGAGTGGCGGTGGCGAGAGCTATAGTGAATAAACCGTCGGTGCTACTATTAGATGAGCCGCTCTCCGCCCTCGATGCAAAACTTCGCTTCGACATGCAGGAGGAGCTGAAGCTGTTGCAGCAGAAGCTCAAGATCACCTTCGTACTAGTTACGCACGATCAGGAGGAGGCGCTGTCGATCTCCGATCGTGTGGTTGTTATGAACGATGGCGTGATTCAGCAGGTTGGCACCCCTAGAAGTGTATATGAGGAGCCAGCGAACCTATTTACAGCGCAATTTGTGGGCGATATCAATATATTCGACGCACAGGTGGTGGATATAGAGGATGGCAACGTGATCGCCGACGTAGAGGGGTATCGTTGCGCTATCGATAATAAACGCCCGATGAGCGTTGGCGAGACCTTTAAACTCCTACTTCGCCCTGAAGATATGAGGGTGGAGAAGCTGTCGGAATCGCCAGATACGATAGGGCTTCTGGTGGGTAACGTACTGATTAAAACGTATAAAGGGGCAACGCTTGACTCCACAATAGTGCTGGAGAACGGCAAACAGGTGCTTGCGAGCGAATATTTCGACGAAGAGGATGAGGATTTTGACTATCAGGTGAATGAGAAGGTCTCGATCGGCTGGGTTAAGGGGTGGGAGGTTATTCTAGCAAATGAAAATGACTGAAAGCCATATCTTTAAATACGTAACGATCGGTATCATAGCGTTTTGGCTGATCGTATTCGTATTTTTTCCTAATATATTAGTATTTATCGTTAGCTTCCTCACGAGAGATGAGGCGAATCTTATTGCGCTAGATCTCACCTTTGACAACTATCTAAAGCTGCTCGACCCAATCTATCTGCAAGTGCTGATAGATTCTGTAATAATGGCGTTTGTAACAACCGTTTTATGTCTTATTGCGGCGTTCCCCTTCTCGTATATCCTGTCTCGTGTGCAGAGTGCTAGTCGCAAGAATATTCTACTTATGCTGATTATTATCCCATTCTGGACGAGCGCACTCATTCGCACATATGCTATTAAGATTATCTTAACTACGAACGGATTAATAAATACATTCCTGTTGAAGCTTGACATTATCGACACGCCGCTAGATATGCTATACACGCAGGGTGCGGTGATCACAGGGCTTGTGTATACGCTACTCCCATTCATGATCCTGCCGCTGTATGCTACGCTAGAGAAGTTTGACACTCGTGTGATCGAGGCGGCGTCAGACCTTGGTGCCAATAAATTTCACACCTTTGTGCGGATAGTGATCCCCCTTAGTGCGCCTGGGATAGTTGCAGGTAGTCTGCTAGTTTTTCTGCCAGCGTTGGGGTTGTTCTATATCCCTGATATCCTTGGCGGCTCTAAGACGCTCCTTATCGGCAACCTTGTGAAGAATCAGTTTATGGACTCTCGCAACTGGCCGTTCGGCTCTGCTGTCAGCATGATGTTAACGATTATAATGGCACTGCTGCTCCTTGCAAACTATCGCAGTATAAAGAGCATGAGCAAGAAGGGGGTTCTATGAACACCTCCAGACTCTTTAAGATATTGTATATGGTTGCAATCTACGGCTTTCTTTATGCGCCGATTGCGGTGCTGATTATCTTTTCATTCAATAGTACGCCGTATAGCATTAATAAATGGGAGGGGTTTTCGCTTGAGTGGTACGAGAAGCTCTTCAATAACAGGCAGCTGATCCAGGCGATGTTCAATTCGATCCTTGTGGCGACGATCTCTGCCACGGCGGCAACTGTGATCGGCACACTCGGCTCGGTGGCGTTCTTTAGATTCAAATTTGTAGGGAAAAACTTCTACTATGGGCTTATATATATAGTGATGATGTCGCCAGATATCGTTATGGGTATCTCGATGTTGGTGCTATTCGTTACGATCAAGATGCCGCTAGGGTTTTGGACGCTTCTGATTACACATATCACATTCAGCCTCCCCTTTGTGGTGATCACGCTCTTCACTCGTCTTTCTGGATTTGACAAGCATATTGTGGAGGCATCGAAAGATTTGGGGGCGGATGAGTTTCGCACATTTAGGTATGTAATCCTGCCGATGTTAATCCCTGCCGTTGCCGCTGGCTGGCTGTTAAGTTTTACGATATCGATGGATGACGCTATCGGTAGCTTCTTTGTAGCTGGTTCGTCGTTTGAAATTCTGCCGTTAAAGATCTACTCGATGGTACGCCTTGGGGTGAAGCCAGAGATAAATGCGCTAAGTACGATTATATTTGTGCTATCGCTAGTGCTTGTAATCGTAAGCCAGCTACTGTTGAGGGAGAAGAAGGGGGAGAGGTAAACCTCATTTTCGTCACTGCGGACTTGATCCGCAGTCCAGATCTATTAATTCTGGATTGCGGCTCGGAGGCCGCAATGACGTGGTTAGGAACGCTCTTTAATCTGGCGTCAGGTCGGCACGCATTTCAATCTCTTTTATAAGGGCTTGCAAATACTGCTCTTTGGCGGTAATCACGCATGCTGGCGACTTTGTAGGGTGCATATTATACACATCGCACTTTGCGCACTCGATAGGCGAGCTTGCTGTGCAGCTTGTCGCCCGATCCTTAGGCATTGGGCTAAACCCCATGTAAATCGCATTCGCTTCTGTTATTAGTTGTCCCATAATCAATCTCCTCTATATGTGTATCACATTAAGAGGAGATATTCAACTGTATTTTACCGAAACAGCCCTCTTTCTACCGCCTCTGCGATAATCTTCTTATGGTCAAACGCTAGCTCTGGTAGGCTATTAATAGAGAAATATTGCGCATTTGCGGCGTCGTCATCGGCGGTAGGCGATTGATTAGAGTATGCATAGTAGATCACGCTTGCGGTATGCCCACGGAAGTCTCTACTTGGTTCTGAGTATACCCCTAGAAGTTTAATCTCATCGATAGAAAGGTCTATAGCTGTCTCCTCTAGAAGCTCACGTACGGCGGCATGCTCAACGCACTCGCCGTAATCGACCATCCCACCGGGCAACGCCCAGCCGAATGGGGGGAATTTTCGTTCGATTAATAACACCTTGTCGCCATCTATCACCATCACATCGGCGGCAAGCCTAGGGAATGTGTGAAACCAGCGAGTAAATTTGAACTTTGCTAATTTATAGATCGCTTCGCAGGCAGGGGCGGCGATCTTCCCCTCTCTGTGGAGGTTTACGACAGGGAGCATTAATCCATCGATCTCTGGCACACGGTTCATCTCTACATCTTGCAGGGAGCTTGTCTTGTATGTGCTATAGAGCTGATTGGGGGTGAGGGCTTTCGTTACTGAATTTTCTGGCAGCGTCACCCCCCTTGCGGCAGCGGCAGCGACAACCTCCGCCCCCATCTTCACCATTAATGCTTTAGAGTATGGGCTATCCAGAAGTTCGCCGCAGGTGGCACCCATAAGTGCCGATAGTGGGTTGAACGCCATATTCCAGATAAGCTTCTGCCATATTGCTACATACGGATCGTCGATCGCCTTCGCCTCGATCCGTGCCGCTTTGAAAAGCTCTACTACTTCAGCGGTGTCTGTGTCTGGAGTTGCAGCACCGATCGACACTCGAGGTGTTCCTCTGTAGAGCGCAAGCCCTGGCGTGGGGATGGAGATTCCTGAATTGATAATCCCTAGGAGAACTTTATTGAATGAGTCTAGAAGTGTATCGGCGTTATCGACGCCGTTCTGCATAGATAGCACGACGCCGTCGGGGGCTAAATGTGCCTTTACCGCCTCTGCGGCTGTGGCGGTATCGTGTGCCTTAACGGATATTATGATGAGATCGTATAGACCAACTGGTGCGGCGACGGCATTTACGGCGATAGTTTCAACGGTATCGTCACCCTTGAGGGTAAGCCCATTTTGCAGCGCCACAAGCCGTGCGCCCCTAGCGATAAAGGTGACATCATTGCCTGCTACTGCAAGTTTACCGCCGAAGTAGCAGCCGATTGCACCTGCACCGAAGATTAAGATGCGTGGTCTGACACTCCCTTCGAATGTAGGGGCGAGGTCAGCCCCCCCTAATTGTTTAAACGATTGCAATCTTTCCACTCTTCACCTTAACCTTTAGCCGCTTACGCTTTGCAAAGCTACCCGTGAGAAGCTTTTCGCTAAGGAGATCCTCTATCTCTGTCTGCAAGATCCTGCGAAGTGGGCGTGCGCCGTACTCATAGTTGTAATTATCGCTTAAAATATGTGTTTTTGCCTCATCTGATAGCGTGATCTGCTTATCCTGCTTGCGTAGGCGAGCGTTAAGCTCTTCGATCTGTATATCTAGTATCGATTTTAGCTCCTCAATTCCAAGTGGGTTAAAGTGTATGACGCTATCCACACGGTTTAGGAACTCTGGCGGAAAGTGTCGTTTCAGTGCCTTATCGGCGGCGGACTGAAATTTTGCCTTATCGATAGCTCCATTATAGGTTGCAAAGCCCATAGTCTTATCCGTTGCGGCATCTTTCATGCCTAGGTTAGAGGTGAGGATCAGGATCGTGTTTCTAAAGTTCACCCTATGCCCTAGCTGATCGGTTACGAAGCCGTCGTCGAGTATCTGTAGCAAGATATTTAACACATCGGGGTGCGCCTTCTCAACCTCGTCAAATAGTACTACGCTGTACGGCTTCTGGCGAACCTGTTCGGTAAGCTTCCCCCCCTCATCGTATCCCACATATCCAGGGGGCGCACCGATCAGGCGAGATACGTTAAACTTCTCTCCAAACTCGCTCATATCAATGCGTATAAGTGCATCTTGATTGCCAAACACAGATTGGGCAAGGCGTTTTGCTACCTCAGTCTTGCCGACCCCTGTGGGGCCCAGAAAGATAAACGATCCCATAGGGCGGCTTGCACTGCTGACCCCTGCAAAGCTACGGCGCATAGCCTTTGATACTCGCTCGAGAGCCTCATTCTGCCCGATTACATATCGATTCAGCTCACTCTCTAGGGTGAGAAGCCTTGTTCGCTCATCCTGTTTTAGTCGGCGTACAGGCACCTTCGCTATGCCAGAGATCACTTCAGCTACATCGTCAACTGTCAGAAATGGCCAGTTGCTCTCTAGCTCCTCTGTCCAGAGGGCGACCTTGGTCTGATACATATCGCCTAATCGTTCAAGCTCGGCATTGTATCGGTTAAATTCATCCTCTGAAAAGATCCCTCGTGGCGCACGTCCGCCAGTGGCGTTGCCCTCTTTAAGATTCCTGATCTGCTCCTGTAGCTCTGATAGATCTAGTGGAACTACTTGGTGCGCCAGCTTTACCTTCGCACAAGCCTCGTCGATCACGTCGATACTCTTGTCGGGCTGATATTTATAAGAGATATATCGCTCTGTCAGCGAGATAGTTTCGTTTATTACCTCATCAGGGATCCAGACTTTGTGGAAATCTTCATAATTTTTACGTATCCCTTTAAGGATCTTGCTGGTATCGTCGGCAGTTGGCTGCTCTACGGCGATAGTTTGGAATCGTCTCTCAAGCGCACCATCTCTCTCGATATTCTTGCGATACTCCGCAGGCGTAGTTGCACCGATACATTGGAATACTCCTCTAGCAAGTGCAGGTTTCAGGATATTTGCAGCGTCGATCGACCCCTCTGCTGCCCCAGCACCTACGATGGTATGTATCTCATCTATAAAGATTACGATATTCTTGACGGTTTCGATCTCCTTTAGGAGTGTTTTCATACGCTCTTCAAACTGACCACGGTACTTCGTGCCAGCCACTAGTCCGCCAAGCTCTATAGAGATTAAACGTTTGTGACGCAGTGCATTTGGAGCATTTTCAGAGATCATCTGTTGGGCAAGCCCCTCTACAATGGCGGTCTTGCCAACTCCAGGCTCGCCAAGGAGGATAGCGTTATTTTTCATGCGACGGCTCAGGATCTGTATGAGGCGACCGACCTCTGCCTCTCTGCCAATAATCGGATCGAGCCGTCCCTCATGGGCGGCACGGGTTAGATCTATGCCAAATTCGTCGAGGGTAGGTGTTGCGGAGGTAGAGCTGCTTTTTGTGGTGTTTCCCCCCTTCATGTGCAGGCGGATCTCCTCTTTGAGTGCGGCGTAGTCGAATCCTAGCTTTGCAAGGATAGGGAACGCCTTCCCTCTGCGCTCTCGCATAAGTCCTAGTAGGAGGTGTTCGGTATTGACGTACTTCTGATCAAATAGTCGAGCCTCCTCTAGTGCATATTCGAGCGCACGTTTGGTGAGAAGCCCAAAGGGGATATTCCCTTTAAATAGTATATCGCCAGAGTCGGCGGAGGAGACCCCTCGCAGCTCCTTCACGAGGTTGCCTAGATGTATGCGGTGGCTAGCGAAGATCTCGGCAGCGATCCCTGAACGCTCACGCAGAAGCCCTAGTAGGATATGCTCTGTCTCTATATAGCCTTGCATGAGGCGTTCCGCCTCTTCTCGAGAGAAGAGGATTACTCGCCTGGCTCGTTCTGTTAGTTGCTCAAACATAATACAGTTCCTTAAAAGTCGTTTATATTGCGCACCGCTTTGTTATTTTTTAAAATTAAATCCTCATGTACCAGTAAGTACACTGCGGTTTAATTTTAAAAAGCCGCCTAGCGTTGCATCAATCTAAACAACTTTCTATAGCGTATTTATCATTTACAATGCACAGTAGTCAGTATAAAATGTAATCACGCTTTAAGCAACATATAAGTTAATGCAGGAGGGGCTAAATGAAAACATCATATGCACTTACATTTGTCTCTAAAGATCGATCGGGGATCGTGGCAGATGTGGCGAAAGTTCTGCTCGACAACGGCTTTAATATCGCCGACTCTAGCTCCACCCTGCTACAGGGCGTATTCTCGATGATCCTTTTGGTGGAGCATGAGCATGTGTATACAGAGGGGGAGCTAAAATCATTGTTTGATAGCGAAAAACTCTCGCCGTCGGTGTATATAATGGATACCTCTGTGAAGCGCACTGATAGGTACGATGGTCAGTACGTAGTATCGGTATATGGTGCAGATAAACCAGGGATCGTGCATAGTATCAGTAGCACTCTAGCCAATATGGGGATAAATATTGTGGACTTGCAGACGCAGACCACAGGTATCCCTCCGAAAGAGGTCTATATAATGGTATTAGAGCTTCTTGTGCCGCCTGCCGCTGAGGAGAACGACTGGATCTCGGCTGTGAAAGATAAGGCGATCATGATCGGCACCGATATCACTATACGTAAATTGGAGACGTACGAACTGTAATGGTATTAACCGTTTTAACATATCCCGATCCGCTGCTGAAGCGTGAATCGGAGGAGATACAGTCGGTCACGCTGGAGGTAACGGCGTTGATAACCGATCTGAAAGATACGATGATGGACTCTGGACACTCTACAGGGATCGCCGCCCCACAGGTGGGCGAGGCGGTGCGCCTAGTGGTCGCCGACGCCTCCAGAGGGCGCAAGCCGTGCGAAAATCATGGGCTACTCGTGATGATAAATCCAGAGATTATCTCGCATGAGGGCTCGTCGCTCTCTAGAGAGGGGTGTATGAGCGTGCCAGAGTTTACTGGCAATGTAAACCGTGCTGAAAAGATCGTTGTGCAATATTACGATGAAGAGTTTAATATGAAGGTGATCGAGGCGCAGGGCTTTGAGGCGATACTTTTGCAACACGAGATAGACCACCTCGATGGCGTGCTCTTTATCGATCGAGTGATCTCAAGAAGGACGGACCTGTTTAGACGGAAGAGATAGCATTTCATAGGGCGGGCAGACCCCGCCCCTACGTAACGGCAATGCAGGCGCGAAGCTCTGGTGTAGGGGCGAGGTCTGCTCGCCCATTAGTATTGACATCCCCCTTTTCATGCGTTATACTTTCTAATATATAACGCATGGGGTGGTTTTATGGTTGAGATGATAGCTTTTACAGGCTTTTCTGGCAGTGGCAAGACGACGCTTGTCTGCAATGTAGTGTCGGAGTTGACTCGCCGTGGGTACAAGGTTGGCACGATTAAGCATGATGGGCATGGACACGATATCGAGACATCGGGCGATTCATCGAAACATAAGGCTAGTGGGGCAATCTGTAGTATTGTATCAAACAAGTTCGGCTATCTCATGCAATCCGATTCAAATGGCGACACCTCTCCGCAGGAGCTTGCGACTCTTATGCCATCTGACTGTGATATCGTTATCTGTGAAGGGTTTAAGTGGGCGTATCTGCCAAAGATTGAGGTTGTGCGTGGAGCTAACTTGTCTGGAAGGACAAATGAGGGCGATTATAATCTGATCGCTATCGCAACCGATACCCCCTTTGAAAGTGACGTGCCTATGCTCGATATCAACTCGGCGCAGAGTGTGGCAGATTTTATAGAGGAGCGATTCTTGAAGGAGCGAGCCGATATGTCGGTAACTCTTATCGTAAACGGCAAACCGATCCCTACAAAAGATTTTTTAATGAAGATGTTGGCGCACTCGGTTCGTGGGCTTGTAACGCCGTTGAAGGGCTGTGAAAATCCGAAGGAGATCTCTATTAAAGTTGTAATTTAGTAGCGTATATGATATGATTGCGGCATGAATGAATCGGTAAAAATCGTTGTCAGCTGTCACGCCTACCGCCCTACTCTGCCCCCTGATCTATTTGAACTGATACATGCTGGCAGGGCGATCGCCGCCAATGCGCTACCAGATATACGGGGGGATGATTCGGGGGAAAATATCTCCGCTAAAAACCGTAGCTACTGTGAGCTAACCGCTATATATTGGGCGTGGAAAAATCTTTCCGAACTTGATAATCCTGATTATGTTGGATTATTTCACTATAGACGCCTATTTGATCTTATCTCAACCGATCCTGTAATAAGGGATTTTCATAATTTTTCATCAAAAACGATCAAGAGGTTCGGCTGGAGTGCTGATCTTGCTAGCAAGGTTTGTACAGGATATGACCTGATCTTGCCATATAGCGAGCAGCTCGTCAATAAGATGAACCGCCCTACCTCTCTAGTCGGTAACTACGGCGAGTATCACCATCAAGAGGATATTGAGCTTGCGATTGATATTGTAAAGGCTCGCTATCCTGCCCATATCACTGCGATAAATTCGGCGGTTAACGGCAGAGCGAGCTACCGCTATAATATGTTCATCATGAAGCGAGAGCTATTCAGCCGATATGCAGAGTTTATCTTCTCGATACTTAGTGAGGTTGAGGCGCAAATTGATATGTCGAAGTATGAAGACGACTATCAGCGCAGAGTTTTTGGTTTTTTAGCGGAACGGCTAATGAACATATTCATTGCTATTGAGAACGACATTAAACCGTTAAAGATTAAAGAGGTTCCAGTTGTTTACGGTCAGTTTAATACGTCATTTAAGGCGAGAGTGCGCCGATCCCTTATCTATTGGGCAAAGCGTGCAGGGGTACGGCTCTTCCATAGCGAAAAGTACGTAGAGATTGGGATCGGTAAATGGCTTTTATGGCAGAGGTGGAGATAGTAATCAAATAGCCACACTCCCTCAATGGGAGAGTGTGTTAGGATCACATCTGCCGTCGCTATGGAAGTGATTGCCAGCTGTCTTAAAATGTGTTACAAGTAGAAGTTTTGAATTAATAGATGTAGAGGTGTACCTGTGCCGAAAAGAGATGATATAAAAAAGATTTTGATTATTGGTTCTGGTCCTATAGTTATAGGGCAGGCGTGCGAGTTTGACTACTCTGGAACGCAGGCGTGCAAAGCCCTTCGTGAAGAGGGGTATGAGATCGTTTTAGTAAACTCAAACCCAGCCACGATTATGACCGATCCCGAGATGGCAGATCACACCTATATAGAGCCTTTGAATACCGCTCGGCTTGAGGAGATTATCGCTAGGGAACGCCCTGACGCACTCCTGCCAAACCTTGGTGGACAGACGGGGCTTAACCTCACTATATCGTTAGCTAAAGAGGGGATCTTAGCTAAATATAATGTCGAGGTTATCGGCATAAACCTAGAGTCGATCGAGAAGGGCGAAGATCGCATTATCTTTAAAGATACGATGAAAGAGATCGGCGTGGAGACACCAAAAAGTATCCCTGCCTATACAGTTGAAGAGGCGGAGAAGATCGCCTCAGATATGGGGTATCCGGTCGTCATTCGCCCTGCCTACACGCTAGGTGGTACTGGTGGCGGCATAGTATATAACGCCGATGAGCTTAGAAGTATCGTTGTAAAGGGATTAAGCTTTAGCATGATCCATCAGGTGCTAGTTGAGGAGTGTCTTGTCGGCTGGGATGAGCTGGAGCTTGAGGTCGTCAGAGACGCAAATGGCAAGATGGTAACGGTCTGCTTTATCGAGAACGTCGACCCGATAGGGGTGCATACTGGCGACTCGATGTGCGTTGTGCCGATGAAGACGATCTCCGAAAGAGTCCAAAAGGAGTTAGAGGTACAGGCGTGGCGAATAGTTGATACCGTTGGCGTTATCGGTGGCTGCAACGTGCAGTTTGCCTATAATGGCGAAAAAGATCGTATTGTTATCATCGAGATAAACCCTCGCAC
>JAITWF010000103.1 GCA_031285415.1 Deferribacteraceae bacterium | reverse complement strand
TGTCCAGTCGCCATATATACGTTTAACGGTGGCTATTCCAAATTTTGCCACCTCCTGCATAAGCACCTCCGCAATATTCGGAGAGGCGTTGTCTGCGTCGATCAGTACTACTAATTTTTTAGGTAAAATTTCTACATTCATATAAATACGTTAGTCGATCTTGAGGTTTTTCGCAATGATTAACTTTATTGCTAAATTTGCCTGCATAGAGGCGGCGATTCCGACTCTGCCTGCCATTAATCCTGCATTCTCTGATATTTCAGAGATCATGTCACCCACGATATATGCGTTACCCCCTAACTGTTTAATAGCGATCGGCGGTTCATCTGTATACCCTGCAAGCCCTGAGGAGCCGATATAAAAGATCTCTGGAAAGTGCGTCTGCCATGCGTCAAAGAGCATAGCCTTTGCACTGGGGGCGTCGAACGCCTCGATGATCACGTCGCAGCCGTGAAAGAGCGATTTTACATTATGGGTGTCGATCGTTGTATCTAGAAGTGTAAAGTTTGTAAGTGGAGAGATTCGGCTTAACGTCTCCGATAGAGCCTCGCACTTCTTCATACCAACTTGATCGAGAAAGTAGCATTGGCGATGGATATTAGAGATCTCTACTATATCAAAGTCCGCCCCCACGATCTCTCCAACACCCATGCGAGTTAACGACGTAGCAACGTGAGAGCCTAGCCCACCAAGCCCTGCTATCCCTATGCGAGCGTTCTTTAGTGTGTCGTATATCTTATGTCCATGCCGTTCGATAAGCATATCGATGAATGCTTTCATTGTTGCACCTCAATCTCTATCTCTATCTCTCTCAACTCTGATTGTTGCAGTATTCGAGGATCTGTTAATTCACTCCTATATATTATAAACGATTTCACCCCTTCGGGCAATGGTGCTTTTAGCGAATTTGAACGAGTGCTAAAATGGTAGTCGCAGTCGCTATCATCGTTCACGCAGACTACGCCAGAGAACTTCCCAGCCTCCTCTATCTTTATATACCGATTTTCACCGTCGAATATACGAATATTGCCTGTATCAAAGGTTTTGACCCCCAGCTTTGCCGCCTCAGGGAGCATTCGATATAGAAATGATGAGTACATCCCCTGAAAGAAGATCTCATTCCCCTTTGGGCTACTCAATATATACCCCTTCTGCGAGGGGGGAAGCTCTGGAAAGATCAGTATATTATTAGGATATACTGGCATTAGGGGAAGGAGGAGGATCAGAATGGAGATAAGCCGAAAGCGTGTGAAGTTTATCGCTATTGCAACGACTCCTCCTACGATTAATAGAGCCGTTGGCGGCTTTGCGATATATAGCGTATGCCAGCTGACACGTGCCATCCACTCCATTATATAGTTCAGCACCCCCTCAAGCGTTGCGAGCGGCTCTATCATAATCGACGGCAGTGCGATAGAGATCATCCCCATCAACATCTGTAGCCATATAAATGGTGTTAATATGACGGTCGTCACTATCGATAGTAGGTTTGAGGTGCCAAATAGGTATAGCTGTAGCGGCAGAGTGAACACTGTCGAGGCGATTCCGATCGCAACTATACTCACAGCAGGGCTATACCGCCTCTGAACAAGCATTATTATCCCAAAAACCGCCCCAAACGATAGCTGAAACGATATCGAATATAGAGAATTTGGTGAGAGAAGGAGGATCGCCGCCGCAAGCGTGATCAGAAAGTTTAACGATCTCACCTTCAGATCTGCCACCCATGCGATCAAGAATACCATAGAAAATAGTACTGCTCGCACAACGGTGACGGCAAATCCAGAGAGCGGTATCAGTAGCGGCAATAGGAGTATCGCTGGCACCGCTCGTACCTTTCTAGGGATAAACGGTAGAAATATAAAAAACCCTGCCAAGAAGATTGCCACATGTGCGCCAGAGATCGATAAGAGGTGAGTTAGCCCTGTAATTATATACTCATCGTTCTGTTTCTGGCTGATATAGCTGCGCACGCCGTAGATGTGTGCTGGGGTAGTGGCGATTCGCCCCCCTGATTGGTTGAATAGATACGCCGCCTCATGAACTCTTGCCGATAGGATGTTTGATATAGGGAAGACTCTCCAAATGCTATAATCTGCCTCAGGACTACCCCACAGCAGATCTCCCTCTCTGGCGTCGATCCCCTTTAGTCGACCTTTGGTGGTGATTAATGTGGTGCCGCTGGAGCGATACTCTCTATCGAGTACAAATGTCGAGTGGGAGATGGTGTATATCGATGAAATATAGATTATGACGACTATAACACTGATTCTAATAGGAAAGCATAGGAGTATAGTGCAGACCCCAGCGACTACTCCAGCTATAGGAGATCCCGTTGCAATAAGTGCCGCCCCCACCGCCATAATAAAGAACGCTGTGGGGGTGTGAAGGTATCTCTCTTTAAATCCTATGATGTTTAAGAACATTATCGAGTAGCGAGCCAAACTGATCAAGTGGGATCATATTGGGCCCATCGGAGAGGGCTGAATCTGGCTCTGGGTGTACCTCAAAGAAGTATCCGTCTACGCCAACTGCCGCCGCTGCTGCTGCAATATATGGGGCAAATTTGCGATCGCCGCCGCTCTTGCCGCCTAATCCGCCTGGACGTTGTGTAGAGTGAGTTACATCCATCACTACAGGCACCCCCATCTCCCTCATCTCCACAAGGTTGCGAAAGTCTACCACAAGGTTATTGTAGCCAAACATCGTGCCTCGCTCCGTCAGCATAACCTGCATATTGCCAGCTTTCCTCACCTTCTCCAGAGGGTGAATCATATCGGCGGCACTCAAAAACTGCGCCTTCTTGATATTCACTATTCTGCCAGTAGCGGCTGCCGCCACTAAAAGATCGGTCTGTCTGCATAGAAATGCTGGAATCTGTAGGATATCCACCACTTCGCCGACAGCCTCCGCCTGATAGCTCTCGTGTATATCGGTGGTGACAGGCACATTAAAGGTATCCTTCACCCTTTGCAATAGCTGCAACCCCTCATCCATGCCAAGCCCTCGATACGATGAGGCACTTGTGCGGTTCGCCTTATCGAATGAGGCTTTAAATATATACTCTATATTGCGCTCGGAGGCGATCTTGACGCACTCCTCTGCAATCTTCATCACCATATCGGCTGATTCCATCACACACGGCCCTGCGATCAGGAACGGTTTACTCTTTAGCTTATTGTATAACATTTTTCACCTCTACTCCATCAATCATAAGATCTACGTTGAATCCCTCTACATTTGCCATATCGAGTGAGCCTTTATCGATGTAGAGATATAGCGTCTCCTCCATCTGCTCGATCGGATATGTGATGGTGCCATCGTCATTATTCAGTGTCTTGTCAGAGCTATCTGCCACAGCTACCCCAGGGTAGATATTGCCTAAGCTGCTATTCCACCTGCGCTGCTCCTTGCCAGTAGCGGTGATCGACACCCCCTGCAAGGTACCTCCAAACGCCTTTAGTTCCAGTGCGATACAGAGATCATCCTTGCCGTCTGCCTTGATCGCCTTCACATTCGAGGCTACATCCCTCTTTATCTCTGGCACAAGCTCCACTCGCACAGCCCCATCGGCATTAGCTAGCGACTGCTCCACAGCAAATGTCACCCCCACACGTGTGGAGATCTTTGCCGATATATTATCTCTCGAATCGAGCTTTAGTAGATACTTTGGGTATATTGCACTGCGGTAGATATTTGTGATATCTAGCTCCGCAGTGATCTCCCCCTTCGATACAGGGATCATATGCGACGTAGAGACCATGCGCTCTGTCTTGTTGTCCACCCCAAAGATCGATAGCATATAATCCCTGCCCTTCGCCTGACTATCTGCCGTGATATCTACCAGCAGTTTAGAGGAGATAAAGAGGAAATCGCTGTGTTTTTTCACTATTGGATAGATCTCGACGTTGTTTTTAGGTGATAATGTGCGCACGCCGTCAGTACTTTTTGGCATAAAGCGCAGATCGGCCTCTCGAATAGTTAGCTCGATCTCTTTTGGTTTAAAGCTATCTTTATAGAGCTTCCAGATACCGCCGCCACCAGATCCACTCCATGCACCCTCAACGATATCGCCGTGAAGCTCCCCTTTGAACTGCTGCAAACAGCCGCCGAAAATCGAGCTGCCGCAGGGGCGATCTATAGTGAGATTATCGCCATCGAGCTTGCCTGATATGAACAATATAGTGTCGTTTTTTGTGTTAAGCGTAGAGCCAGAGAGCTTGCCATCTGGCGCAACGGATAATTTCCATATATCTTGAGTAGTGCTACCGTCGGGGTATTCAAAGAGTACTTTATAGTAGCCGCTTTCGATAGATTGTGAGGTAGACGTTGCCACCCTATCAAGCTCTAGCACTCTAAAGATATCGATCTCCTTCCCCTTGCCACGCCCAACTTTAAAGGCAAACTCGCCTCTATTGCTACTGAACGACTTCGCCCCAGTTTCAGGCACATCGATAGTGGCATTTTGCACACGCCGATTCTCTTGATCGTATATAACGCCAGATAGGTTTATAGTGCCTACCCCTTCGGTTGGGAGTGTTATTAGCTTAGAGCTACTTCGATAGCCATCTTTAGAGATATTTAATGTGATACCGTTGACATTATCAATTCTAGCATTGAGCCTATCCGCCATCTTTTCGGCGATATCCATCAGCACGAAGCCGTCGTCGGCGTGAACCTGCATTACGATATACTTGAATAGCGAGGTGAGGTAGTAATCCCCCATAAGCTCAGACTGTGGAGCAGGAACGACGTATAGAGTGCCCTTATCGCCGATCGGCATAAGCTTCTTGCGCTCTTTGTCGCCCACTTCGCTAAACTTATCATATACAGCCGATGCCACAGCCATATTGGGGCAGAGGTGAAATCGTATATTTGCACTGTAGACGTTTTTGCGTGGAATATCAAAGAGCGGTTTAGATTCCTTTGCAAAGTAGGCGTATGTGGCGGAGTATACCTCGCAGCCGTTCATCTCCTCTACAGGTAGGATATTCCCCATCCAATGCTCACTGCCGCCAGGCATATCGGATAGCGGTGGAAAGAGTTCATTCAAGCTGTTATCAGCATAGGCGAACTGTATAACAAACAATATGATTACTATTACAAGTGTAGGGGTGGGGTTTGCCCACCCTGGTATCTTCACTTTTTAAACCTCTTTGTGAGGGTATCCACCACCATCTCAAACGGTACGTTGCGGTGTTCGAGCGATACCATCAGGTGATAGATAATATCAGCTGCCTCCCCTGCAACCTCTTCGTCGCTTCCAGAGATGATCGCCCTGATAAACTCGGCGTTCTCCTCGCCCAACTTCTTCACAAGCTTGTTCTCACCTGCTTTTAGTAGGGAGGAGGTGTACGACTCGTCGGATGGAGTCGCCCTTCTTGAGGCGATTATATTGGCTAGGTCTTCAAAAATTTGTACATTCATATTGCACCTTTAGGGCAGAGACGCTCCTCTGCGAGCTGGCATATTATATGTTCGATCAGGAAATGCCCCTCCTGAACTCTAGGGGTATCGGCAGATGGCATCTTTAATAGGTAATCGCACAGCGGATCCATCTTAGAGGGCTTTTCGCCTGTCAACCCGACTGTGATAACCCCCTTCGATCTCGCCGCCTCTAACGCCCTGACGATACTCGGCGAGTTTCCCGATGTGGAGATAGCGATAAAGATATCGCCCTTAACGGCGTTCCCCTCTATCTGGCGAGAGAAAACCTGATCGTATCCGTAATCGTTACCGATTGCGGTGAGTATCGAGCTATCTGTGGTGAGAGCCATTGCTGGCAGGCTAGGGCGATCGTAGTAGAATCGTCCGACAAACTCTGCCGCAACATGCTGTGCGTCCGCCGCAGAGCCGCCGTTGCCAGCGATTAGGAGCTTTCCCCCTGCCTTATATGATGATACCAGCGCACTTACGACCTCTTCGATGGTGTCGATCATCTTCTTATCGTTCAGTATCCGCTCTTTAATAGCGATAGAGCCAGATATAATTGTTTCTATGGTGTTCACGCAAACCTCCTAATCCACACGACCGCCAGTATAACAGATAAAACCGCTATCGGCAAGCATCCTAAAAGTGTTGGGTTATATTTTGATACAAAGCTTTCACCTACGATATACATCACATTCATGCCAAATGCGATAACGCAGGCGATCACCACCCCAAACGACCTGCCTGAGCGTTGCGAAAAGATACCGAGTAGCACCCCAAAGACCGCCATAATAATAGTGGAGAGGGGCATAGTGAATCGTTTTATATACTCATACCGATAGATCGGTGCCTCTTGGAATTTACTTTTGAGCTCCGTCAGATTCATAAATCGTTCGTTCATCGGCATTAGCTCTGCCGTTACATTCGTTGGAATATTTATTAACATCTTCTCAAAGTTAAGCGAGGTGTAGTTGTCTCTATAATCTGCCATTGTAAACTTCCCCCCCTCAAAGCTCATATTCAGCGATTTGCCAGCGTTCGGCACGATAGAACCCTTTTGGGCGGCGATAATAGCTTTGTTATGGGTATTTATAACGATAACTTCGTTGAAGTTTTCAGTATCGAGCTTCTTATTGGCGTAGAAGATAAGCCCCGGGATATCGGCATACATCTCCTTGGCACGTATATCGTTTACAGATAGATTCTCTAGCACCTTATTCAGGTTTCCCATCGCCATCATGCTCCCCTTCGGCATTAAGACGGTGCTGAAGTAGATCCCAAGGAGAGCGGCAAATATTCCAAATATCACCACAGGGGTAAATAGTGTGCGATTAGATGCTCCGCAGGCTTGCATTGCAATCAACTCTGAATCAGAGGAGAATCGGCTGAACGCCAGTAGTGTAGCAAATAGCGTGCTTATCGGGATCGTTAATACTAGAAACGATGGCATATAGAATATAATAGTGCTAACTACGATAGAGGTGGGAACGCTACGCACAATCAGCATATCGGCAAGGCGTACGAGCTGATCGATCAGCAGTAGAAAGATAAAGAATAGGTTCCCCATTATAAATAGTGGGAAGATCTCTAAGAGTATATATTTAGGAATTCGCCTTATCATCAGATGATTATTATAGATGTAGTATGGCTTTGTCAATCCAATAATAAAATATTAAGGGGGCATATGCCCCCCGTAGATTGCTACATAGTATACAGGTACTCGGAGATCTGCTTATACTCATCCTCCGAGATCTTCATGCCTCGTTTCACCATACGAGCCATAACTGCATCCCAGCCAGCTTTATCGGTCTTTTTATTGTACACACGAGCGGTATCATGGCAGCTGCCACACCGCTGATCCACAAGTGCATTCGCACCTGCAAACGCCGCAACACTAAACACCATAGTAAATAATGCAATGATAAATATTAACTTTTTCATAATTACATCCTCCATAGTTAATCAACGCATTGTAAATTAACTTATAGGGGTTGTAAACAACTTTTTTACTGTATATTTAGATTAAGTCCATAAGACGTCACTCTCTCGTCGAAGAACTGCGCAGGACCTGGTCCATCGAAGAAGTCGAAGGAGAGTATCGCCCGATCAAAGAGCTTTGCGCCAGCTTTAATCGATATGCCAGGTGCAACGCCAGCGGTACCTTTGAAATCTGCCGCACAGATTAGGTTTACACCGTTAGAGATCGGCTGTTCCACCTCTGCCCCTAGCTGATAGACCGTCATTCCATACTCGTGCGGCTGTGGATCGCTCACCACGCCACCGCCACCGTAAACCCTTATCTGATCTGTTATCTGATACGATAGAACTACGTCCAGCACCTCGTAGCTCAGATTTATCCGCTCGAGACCGTAACGTTCACTACCCACATCTGCCTTTGCAGCGTTTAGCACGGCCTCGTCGCCTATATGCGAGCTTCTGTGATAGTATCTCGCCATCACCATAAACTCTTCTGAGAACTTTAGAAATAGCGGCGCACCGAGGAAGAAGTCGCCATATATCATATTAGTATTATCATCTAGATCGAAACCCAAAAGACCCAACCCCTGCAAGCCAAGCTCCGCCTCTACGCCGCCGAAATCTTTGCGGATCACAGGGATCGTGCCGCCAAGCGTAAAATCGAGCGCATTCTCGAGTACATACGGTGCACTGGTGTAGTGGCGATATCCCACGCCCATTCTGGCCCATTCAGGGTCTGCCATTAACGGTTTAAAGATACTCTCATAGGGGAAGAGGTTCCAATTATCACCTAAAGTATACCTTGAGCCATCGAAAGCCTGTCCTACACTCACAAAAACGAAGATTATTGATATTGTTAAAAGTTTACGCATGAGGAGTTATGCCTGAATTGAATATAAAAAACAAGAGGTTTTTAATGTTTGTACAGCGTCTCTCGTAACCCTTCACCTACGAGGTTAAATCCCAATACTGTCAGAAGGATCGCCATCCCAGGGAAGAATGAGAGCCACCATGCAAATAGAATATTGTCCTTCCCTGCCGTCAAGATATTTCCCCACGATGGAGTAGGGGGCTGTGCGCCTAGCCCCAAGAAGCTCAACGCCGATTCTGTTAAGATCGCTCCAGCTACACCAAGCGTCGCCGATACCGTCACCACAGAGGCAACGTTTGGTAGGATATGTTTGAATAGTATTCGTTTATGAGATATGCCGCCGATATACGCCGCCACAACGAAATCTCGAGAGCGAAGCGACAATACCTCTGCCCGAACAAGCCTTGCAACGCTCATCCACCCTGTAAGTCCGATTACAAGCATTACATTGAATAACGATGGCTGCAAAAACGCCACCACTGCAAGGATCAGGAAGAATGTTGGGAAGCATAGCATTATATCGGTGAATCTCATAAGTATTGCGTCTATGAATCTGCCGTAGTAGCCTGCGGCAAGCCCAATGCAGGTGCCGATAACGACCGATACTAGTACCGATATAAGCCCAACAAACATCGATACCCTTGCCCCATAGATCATGCGAGATAGGATGTCTCTGCCGAGGTCGTCTGTGCCGAAGGGGTGGGCAAGCGATGGAGCTAGAAACGTTTTATCAAAGCTGATTAACGTTGGATCGTACGGCGCAATCAGCGGCGCAAAGACCGCCACTAGCATAAAGAATAATACCACGACTGCGCCGATAAGAAAGAGTTTGTTAGAAATTAGCAGTTTCAATAAATACTCCACATTATTCCGTAGCAGGACATGCGCCTGCGGAGGAATATCCAAATCGAGGGGGGGCATACGGGGGGAGCCTGCTCCCACCCGTAAGGTTTTAATTACCTGTCTTTAATTTTTCCCAATACTTCTCATATATAAGGATCGCCTCCCCTATATCATCCTGAAATTGTGCATTTTTAAGATCATTTTCATCTGGATTTGTAAGGTGATCGTTTCTAAACTCCTCCGACATAACCGCCAATGCCGCCTGATTTGGCGTAGAGTAGCCAAACTCCTCTGCAATCTTCGCAGCAATCTCTGGTCTCATCAGGAAGTCTATGAATTTGTAGACGTTATCCACATTTTTCGCACCCTTAGGGATACTGAGGCAGTCCATCCAAGCGATCGCCCCCTCCTTCGGATATACGTACTGGATATGCTCGTTTGCAAGTCTAGCGTTGTAAACTTCGCCGTTCCACGATAATCCCACACGAACCTCTTCATTTATAAATGGCTGTTTCGGTGAATCGCTATTAAACACGCGCACATTCGGCACAAGTGTTGTAAGGATATTGTACGCCTCCTCGATCTCCTTCTCATTTGTGGAGTTGCCCGAGTAGCCAAGGCGCATTAACGCCATCTGGAAGACCTCTCGCACGTCGTTATTTAGTAGCACATACCCTGCAAACTCTGGCTTCCATAGATCTGCCCAAGAGGTGATCTCTCCGACCTTTGCATACTTATCATTAAATGCGAGTAGCGATACCCCCCAAAGGTACGGCAGGCTGAACTTATTGCCAGTGTCGTACGGCTGATTCAGCAGATGTGGCGCAAGGTTCTTTAAATTTGGCAGTTTAGATTTATCGATCTCTAGAAGAAGCCCCTCTTTCGACATCTTGCTGACGTAGTATGTGGATGGGAAGATTAGGTCGTACCCTGCGCCCCCCTGTAGCTTTATCTTAGAGTACATAAGCTCATTTGAATCGTACGTAGAGTAGACGACGCTAACGCCTGTCTCCTTCTCGAATTGGGCAATAACCTCATCTGGCATATATTCAGACCAATTATAGATGAATACCTGATTTTTATTTTTGTTGCACCCAAAGAGCGCAGATACCGCAATCAGTAGTAACACAACCAATACTTTTTTCATTAAAATATACCTCCGAAACAATACAATAGCTAAAATTTATCAGATTGCGCAAAATAACGCAATCAAATATATAGTTCTCAAAATAACTCTTGCTAAAATAATTATTTAGTGTATTATACATGCTGATGTGGGTGTTGCCCACATTTTTTTATGCCCTACTAGCACCGACATTTATGCAAAATTTTATAGATCAACTTCTGCCTGTGGCAGAAAAATGCGCCGAAACTCACAATCTGAATGTGTTCGAGATCACTCTGCGAAGCGAAAAGTCTGGCAAGGTATTACGTGTAAACCTTGATGGGAACGTCACTTTAGAGCAGTGTGCCGATATCTCTCGTGGTATCTCTGAATGGATCGACAGCCAGCCAGAGGATACAATTCCATATGCAAATTATACTCTAGAGGTCTCCTCCCTTGGGCTAGACCGACCACTGCGCACGGTAAAAGATTTTACCTCGCAGATGGGTAGATTATGCTCTATTCAAACAAAAACAAAAGATGAAACAGGCAGAAAACGCTATAAGGGCAAGATAACCGCCGTTACTGATAGCGATCTGACGATATTTACAAAGGAAGAAAATAAATCCTTTACATTGCCTCTGAAAGATATTGCAAAGGCAAATGTAGAGATCGAATTGGAGTGATATAATGAGCAAAGAATTAACCCGAGTGGTGGATGAGTTAGGGCGTGAAAAGGGGATATCTCGTGAAATACTGACTGCTGCCCTACAAGACGCTGTGGGTGCTGCTGTAGCGAAGCGTATCGGCAAATATCTCGAACCAGAGATTAATATAGACTTAGATCGTGGCGAAATCGATATAAAGATTCCGAAAGAGGTCACCGAATTTGGCGTGACTAACTGGGATGAACTATCTATGGAGGACGCTGCACAGTATAAAGAGGATCCGCAGCTTGGCGATATGATCATGGTGCCAGTCACCCTCGAGCAGCTTGGCAGACAGGCGGCTCTCGTATCGAAACAACGCCTGATGGAGCGTCTGCGTGACGCTGAGAAGCAGTCGATTATGGATGAGTATCAGGGCAAGATCGGCGAGATTATCAACGGTACCGTCCTCAAGATGGAGAGGGATAATCTTGTAATCAGCGTTGGCAAAACAGAGGCTATTATGCCTCGCAAAGAGATGATTCAAGGGGAATTTTACGAGCGTGGCAAATATATTCGTGCGCTCCTTCTAGATATACGTATGAATAAAGGTTGGCCGCAGCTTGTGCTATCAAGGACTCACCCGAACTACCTCGTTCGCCTATTTGAGGCGGAGATTCCAGAGGTATTTGAGGGGCTTATCCAGATCAAAGCAGCGGCACGTGAGCCAGGTGAGCGTTCTAAGGTAGCGGTATACTCTACAAACTCCTCGATCGACCCTGTTGGCGCATGTATCGGTGTGAAGGGCAGCCGTATCAACTCGATCTCGAAAGAGCTTAAAGATGAGAAGATCGACGTGGTGGAGTGGTCGCAAGACCCGATCCAGTTTGTGTGTAATGCTATTAGCCCTGCGCAGGTTCTTCTCACCAACGTGTTTGAAGATGAAAAAACCTTTGAGCTTGTGGTGCCCAACGATCAACTCTCCCTTGCGATCGGCAAGAGGGGGCAGAACGTTAAACTGGCGGCTATGCTGACAGAATGGCGTCTAGACGTGCTGAACGAGGATGAGTATCAGGAGATCCGTAAGGAGCGCATGCAGGAGCAGGAGCATGAGCTTAAAATGCTTTATGAGATCTACAACCTTGAGAATATCTCGAGCCTTGACGCCGATATGATTAATAAACTTAGAGAGCATGGAATAGATGATGTTGAGAAGCTCTCCGACGCCTCTGTGGACGAGGTTGCAGGTGCGCTGGAGGTATCAGAGGATATCGCTGTGAGCATTATCAACATGGGTATAGATTATCTGACGGCACGTCTTGAGGATATGGACGAGGAAGAGACCGAGGGTGATGGCGCAGAAGAGGAGTAATCCAGAGCGCACTTGTATAGTATGCAGGGCTAAACGAAGCAAAGTTGAGCTTATGCGTATGGTGCGAGTGGATAATTCCGTTGTAGTCGATCACCGACAGGTTTATAACGGAAGAGGGTGTTACGTCTGCCCCACGTGTGTTTCGGGGCTTGCAGACGGCAAAGCGTTGCGCAGGGTATTTAGGTGCAATGCAATTACATTTCGGATATAAGCAATAGAGGGTGTTATGGCGGATTTTAAACTAGTAGATGTGGCAAAACGAGGAAATATGACGGCGGAGGAGGCTTTGCAGAAGCTTCAAAGTGCTGGCGAGCAGATTTCCAGCGTGAATGCTACAATATCTGTGGAGCAGACGAGATTATTGGGGGTAGACCCGCAGCAGATGCTTGACCGCCGCAAAGAACGCCTTCAACAGGCTCGTGAGCGTGTCACTCGTGGCACGATCGGCAAAGAGGTCGTGATGAATTCACGCACCAGAGAGGAGCCTGTCCCTCTAAACAACCGCAAAATATCGAAAGAAGAGCTACAGAGACGCAAGAGCGAGCTGAATAAAGATGTTCAGCGTGTCGACGAAGATCGTCAAACTCGCCAGCTAGAGAAGGATACTACTATCGAAACGCCTATCGAGGTAGCTCCAATAGTAGAAGAGAAGATCGTTGAACCTATCATCCAACCAACACCAGAGCCTGTCAAAGTGGAGGAGGTCGCAGTAGCACCGAAACCAGTTGAAGAGGCGCCTGTTATAATAGAGAAGATCGTTGAAACGCCGAAAGTTGAGGAGAAACCTGTAGAGGTCGCCGCACCTAAGGTAGAGGAGCCTGTACAAGAGCCAGCAAAACCTGCTCCTGTAGTGAAGGCACCAACGCCACGCCCACTTGGGCCAGCAGGCTATGTGCCGCCAGCTCAAAATCGTCGTCCAGCGACTCCACGCCCAGCAGGAACGCCTGGTCAGCCGTATCAACGTCCAACGGGCCCAGCAGCTGATAGAAATAAACCGTACCAACGCCCAACAGGCCCAGCAGCAGGGGGCGATTCAAGAGGCCCTCGCACATGGAGCGACAATAAAGGTGGTGCCGCAGGCGGTAACGATAGATTTGGCAGAGGTGGCGATCGCCCAACCTCTGGTGGACAGCGTCCTGGAGGCAACCGTCCAGGGTTTACCCCTCGCACAGAGAGTACTCCACGCCCCGATGAGGAGCAGCGCAGATGGGAGGCGAAGAAGGTTAAAGTTGCCGAACCTGTCGCTATGAATGAAGAGGCTAAGAAGGCTAAAGCTAAATCTGACGCCAAGAGCAATAAAGAGTGGAATAAAGCGATCACTGAGGGGATCAGTGAACTTAATATAGAGAGCGAGATCGATACACCAACGAGTGCAGTGGAAACGGTTGCGCCAGTTGCGCCAGCTCGCCACGCATACCCTGCAAGGGGCGATAAGAGGCAGAAGCGCAAGCAGGATCGGGATCTGCCAGCACCGACGCCGAAGCCGACGCATATCACGATCGGCGAACAGGTTGTTGTATCAGAGCTTGCAGGTCTTATCGGTATTAAAGCGACCGAGCTTGTGAAGAAGCTCTTCGGTATGGATATAATGGCGACCGTCAATCAGGCGGTTGACGCAGAGATAGCGACGCTACTCTGTATGGAGTATGGCATAGAGGTGACGAAGAAGGTTATCACCGAGGACGACCTCCTGCCAGTGTATGAGGATAAACCAGAGGATCTGAAACGTCGTCCGCCAGTTGTTACCGTTATGGGACACGTCGACCATGGTAAAACCTCGCTACTAGACGCAATCCGTTCTGCCAGCGTTGCCGAGAAGGAGGCTGGTGGTATCACACAGCATATCGGTGCGTACGAGGTAGACCTGAACGGCAGAAAGATTACCTTTCTAGACACCCCTGGACACGAGGCGTTTACCTCTTTGAGAGCTAGGGGCGCACAGGTGACAGATATCGTTATCCTAGTGGTAGCGGCGAACGACGGCGTTATGCCGCAGACGAAAGAGGCTATCGACCACGCTAAAGCGGCAGGGGTGCGTATAGTTGTGGCGGTGAATAAGATCGACCGACCAGACGCAAACCCTGATAAGGTGCGCCAGCAGCTTGCAGAGTACGGAATTATCTCCGACGATTGGGGCGGCGAATACCAGTTCCAAGAGATCTCTGCGAAGAAGCGTACAGGTATTGAGGATCTTCTCGAGCGTGTACTTCTGGAGGCGGATGTACTGGAGCTGCAAGGCAACCCAAATCGCCCAGCAGAGGGGATTATCATCGAATCACAGCTTGATAAACAGAAGGGTCCTATCGCAACAGTCCTTGTGAAGAACGGTACCTTGAAGCGTGGCGACACATTTATCGTGGGCAGCCAAGTTGGCAAAGTTCGCTCTATGCACAACTATAGAGGGATCGTTGTGAAAGAGGCAGGGATCTCGATCCCTGTAGAGGTTATGGGGATGTCGACTGTGCCAGAGTCGGGCGATATGCTGACGGTGGTAGAGGATGAGAAGGTGGCTAAAGAGATCGCCGATATGAGAGCTAGGCAGGAGCAACACCTGAAACATAACGCTGGCGGTGCAATCTCTCTATCAGACTTCTTTGATAAGGTGAAGGCTGGAGCGGTAAAAGAGCTTAATATTATTATAAAGGCAGACGTTCAAGGCTCACTCGAGGCGTTGAAAGGCTCTCTACAAAAGCTATCTAATGCAGAGGTGAAGGTGAATGTTGTTCACGACGCCACTGGTGGAATAAATGAGTCTGACGTAGTGCTTGCTATGGCGTCGAAGGCGATCATTATCGGCTTTAACGTACGCCCAGATAACAATGCGAAAAACCTCGCTGAAAGGGAGGAGATCTCGATCGAGCTGTACTCTATCATATACAAGGCGATCGAAGATGTGCGCCTCGCCCTTGAGGGTATGCTCACTCCAGAGACGAAAGAGAATATCCTTGGTAAACTCGAGATACGTCAGGTGTTCAGCGTGCCGAAGCTTGGCAAGATTGCTGGCGCATACGTTGTGGAGGGGAAGGTTACCAGAGGGGCGCATGTGCGTGTGATTAGAGATAATATCGTTATCTATGATGGCAAACTCGGTTCACTCAAACGCTTTACCGACGATGTAAAAGAGGTTAGCGTTGGCTATGAGTGCGGACTTTCGATCGATAAGTATCAGGATATCAAAGAGAGAGATTATCTCGAGGTCTACGAGCTTGTACAAGAGAAGCGTAAACTGGAAGATGTGAAATAGGTAGAGCGTAGCTCTATATTGTAGGGGTGGGGTCAGCCAGCCCTTTTTAGAGGAATAGTAATGTCGAATGACTCAATCCGCACAAGGCGTGTGGCAGAGCTGATAAAGCATGAGATCGCCACGATTTTGGCGAACGATATAGATGATAAACGTGTGCACGATGTAGTGATCACGACGGTGAAGGTGACGAAAGATCTAAGTATCGCTAGGGTATTCTTTAGTAGCTACGATAAGGAGTCGCTCCTAGATATTGAGATCGGGCTAAGTAAGGCTATGGGGTTTATCAGGAAGAGACTGATGAACTCCGTACACCTGAAGAAGCTGCCGCAGATTATCTTTGAGAAGGACACTACCTCGGATAATGTAGAACGCCTCGACGAGCTGTTTCAGCAGATCAAAGGGGAGTAGGCGAGTTCCCCTCCTTGGAGGGGTGGCACGAAGTGACGGGGTGGTTTCTTTTGCTCTTGCATAAGAGCTATATGTAGACTATAAATAGTAATATGTTGACTGAAAAAACTATTGCCATTCTAAGAGAGAAAGCCGAAGCGTACCATGTCAAACGACTGCTCCTATTTGGTTCTTGCCTCTACAAACCAGAGGCGGAGGCAGGCGATATCGATCTGGCTGTAGAGGGGATCGATGATGACAGGTTCATCCCATTCTTATCTGAACTTCTATTCAATAAAGAGATTAACAAGAGTGTCGATCTGGTGGATATGTCAGATGATTTAGGCATTGTGCATATTGTGCGTGAAGATAATATGGTTATTTATGAATCATAACCCTGAACAAACATCTGGAAAAGTTTATATAGAGTAGTAAACCCCTCCCCGAATCGGACGTTTGTCCTCTTCGACCCTCCCTCAAGGGGAGGGTGTTTTAGGTACTCTAAATCTAAAAGGGCTACCAATTCCCCTTCGCTAGCGAAGGGGAATTATAAAACATTTGAAAAAGTTTATATAAATTCATATATGATAGAAATATCAATCAAAAATTGTTTGAAATTGTCTAGATGTATGGATTACGCCTAACACATCTACTTTATTGTTAGATGTTATAGTATACACAGTAATATAGGGGAACGTTTTATTGATTAATTCTCGAGTACCATTAATCCGCCCTAGCCTTCCAGATTCGGGGAATTCAGCTAGAATATTTGTGGCATTAAAGAGGTTTTGAACTATTCTACGCCCTAATGCCTCTTCACATATACTACCAAAATAGTCTAATATCTCATTTAGGTCGTTGTATGCATCATCCGACCAGATAACTAGCACTCCACGCCACGCTTGCGAAGTTTTTCCCTTACCTCGTCATGCGTAAGAAACCTTTCCGCCTCGATACTCTCTATTGATCTTTTTATCTTTGCTTCTAGCCATGCGATATACTCTGGTGTAGGCTCTATATCCTCTTCGACCATATCGGGAATTATATTAATTGCTTCCATAGTAAATCTCCATCTACTATATGATATGATAATATAGTAAATATGACAATAGCAAAAAGGGCTACCAATTCCCCTTCGCTGGCGAAGGGGTGGATT
>JAITWF010000025.1 GCA_031285415.1 Deferribacteraceae bacterium | reverse complement strand
ATATATTTATTACCCATCAAAACCCACAGAGCTATGTGAACGCCTCCCATAAAACAGGCTTCCCTCGTAGCGTTTGCACATGGATCAAGGGGCAGTACTCTGTAATTTTAGAGAACGACTTTGACGCAGTTATCGCCGTTACCACTGGCGATTGTAGCAACACCGTTGCAATGACAGAGCTACTTATAGATAAAGGGGTGCAAGTCTTTAAATTCGCATATCCTATCGATAATCATACGCCTACCGCCTATCAGGAGCTGAATGCGCAGATAGCAAGACTAGCAGAGTTCTTGTCGGTTTCACCCGATAAGATAGCGGCGACCTTTGAGGAGCTAAAGCCAGTCCGTGCAAAGCTGAAACGGCTGGATGAGCTGACCGTTCAGGGGCTTGTGACAGGGGAGGAGAACCATATATGGCTTGTCTCCTCTAGCGATTTCAACTCCAACGTGGCGCAATTTGAGCATGAACTTGATCTATTCTTGCAGAGGGTGGAGGCTAGAGAGCCGCAAACTCATAAAGTGCGCCTCGGCTATGTGGGTGTGCCGCCGATTATTACAGATCTATACCGATTTGCTAATGGCAAGGGGGCAGGATTTTACTTCAATGAGGTACAGAGGCAGTTCGCTATGCCATCTATGGGTGAAGAGATCTGTGAAACGTACCTCCGATATACCTATCCGTACGATATCTTTGGCAGAGTTGCCGATATAGAGAGGGAGATCGAGGCTAGGCATCTCGATGGCATTGTGCATTATGTACAGGCGTTTTGTCACAGGCAGATTCAGGATATCCTGCTAAAGAGAAAGTTAAAGGTGCCTGTGCTTACGATAGAGGGGGACGCTCCAGGGGTGTTAGATGAGCGTAGCCGCATACGCCTCGAGTCGTTCATCGAGATGATTATAGAGAGGAAGAGATGATAAATTTAACTCTTGATCTCGGTAGCAGGTTCGTAAAGATTGCAGTACAGCAGGGTGATACCGTTACGTTCACTCGCAAAGATACGATAAACTTCTATAAACATAATATAGACCGTACAGATGATGGGAAGATCGCCGTTAACCTCGATTTCTTAGGGGTAGACACGCAGAGCGCAACGATCTTGACCACAGGCTACGGCAGAAACCTATTACAGTTCAGCAATACCACCGCAATATCAGAGATAAAGGCGCACTTTCATGGGGCGAAGAGCCAGACGAAAGAGGATAACTTCACCCTTGTGGATATCGGTGGACAGGATAGCAAGGTGATACAGGTGACCGATGGTTATATCAACGATTTCACTATGAACGATAAGTGCGCTGCAAGCACAGGCAGATTTATCGAGCAGGCGGCAAATATACTTGATATACCGCTTTCAGAGTTTATGGAGTGTGCAGAGTCGCCAGTTGCGCTATCGGATACCTGCGCAGTTTTCTGTGAGAGTGAGCTGATAGGGAAGCTGGCTGGTGGTGCAACAGATCGGTCGCTTGCCGCAGGGGTGAATCTATCGGTAGCTCGCAGACTTGCCCCAGCGATAGATCGGTACTCTCCAACGAAAATTTACGCCTCTGGAGGTGCAGCACAGTCGAGTGCTTTATTACACTTCCTCTCTGAACTGACAACAGTGAATGTTGAGCCACTTCCAGATACACAGTATAACGGCGTGATAGGGCTTCTTGCGTATATTAATTTACAAGGGCTGTAATCCCAGCGTTCACGCTGACGATCCCCTTTGTGCGCCTCAACGCCTCCTCTAGCTCTTTTAATTTATCTACATCGCCCTTCACAATTATACATTCAAGACAGATCTCATGCGACATATGCACATGCGTGGTACAGAGGATTAGATCGCCAAAATCGTGTTGTAGCGTGGTTAACGCTGCGGAGAGGTCGTTGCGATGATGATCGTAAAGCAGTGTAATACTGCCACACGCCTGCCCCTTGCCGTAGTGCCACTGGTTCGATGATATGTAATCCTGCACCAGATGGCGTATTGCAAGCGATCTGTTCGGCAGCTCCGCCTTTGATAGCCAGCTATCAAACTCCTCTAGTAGCGAACTTGGCATCGCCACTCCAAAACGTACTAATTCGTCTTTCATATTTCACCATATATCAAGTTGAACGTAGACGGACATGTGCCGTCGTAGTGAGTCATAGAAGGAGGGGGAAGGTGGAAAGGGGGAACCTTGGTGCCCCCTTCCAGTGACTTTTATGCGTAGTATAGGATCGAAAAGAACATCAATATCGCCCCCAAGATCACAAATGTATGCCAGATGACGTGCGCAAAGGGTACCTTTTTCATTGCGTAGAAGATTACCCCCACTGTGAAGGCTAGTCCACCGCCCAAGAGTAGCATAAACCCTGTATGGGTAAGGCTTTGATAGAAACCTTTAGCGTTGATCAAGCACATCCAGCCCATCACTACATATATAGCGACCGATAACGCTTTAAATCTGCCGATCCAGATCGATTCGTAGATGATTCCTAAGATAGCCATCCCCCAAAGGACGCCAAACAACGCCCAACCGAAAGCTCCACCTAGAGTCACAAGGCATAGTGGGGTGTATGTGCCAGCAATTATTAGATATATGCTAGAGTGGTCTAGTATCTTGAATACATGTTTGGCACCAGTGAAGTAGAGGCTGTGGTAGAGGGTGGAGAAGAGAAAGACTAATACAAGCGTAGAGCCGTAGATAGTGAACGATACAACTTTCAGCGCACCATCGCCGTGAGCTGATACGATAAGGATTACTAATCCGGCAATACTTAGCCCAAAGGCAAGACCGTGCGTAATAGCGTTGAATACCTCATTTACGATCTGATAGGTTCTGGATTCGGTGATAGACATAGGTATACCTCGCTCATTTTAGAGACGCAGTTTTATAGGCATTATAACCCTCGTAGCTATAGCTTGCATCAATGCCCTTCATATATACGCCTCGATCATTTATCTTATCTGTTAAGGCATTTTTAAGCAAGAGCTTGATCTCAATATCTTTAACAGGGCTACGCTCCATTGCCATAAGGTAATCCTCTTTATTGATTGAACTCCAATCTATAACCTTCTTGATCTCTTTTTTTAATATAGCGTCTAGCCATAAACGTGTACTGCGTCCGTTGCCCTCACGAAATGGGTGGGCGATGTTCATCTCAACATATTTTTCGATGATCTCATCGAATGTGGATTGTGGCATTTTAGATATATTGGCAAGAGCTGTATCGAGATAGATCACTGGTGCAAAACGAAAATTTCCCTTTGATATATTGACAGTGCGTACTTTCCCAGCAAAATCATATATCTCCTCAAAGAGATATCTATGAATATGAGCAAGCCCATTAAATGTACCCACCTCAAAGCTGTCTAATAGTCCAGATTCAAATAGTTCGAGGGCTTTTGTTTTGCTAACTCTCTCTTCAATATTTGCAAGCTGTACTGAATCTGTTATGCCAAACTTATTCTCTAGTATTGTCATATATTAAATAGCCTCTTAAAGTTCTCTTCCATCTGCTCTGCCAGTAGTTCGACAGGGATCCCTTTCCTCTTTGCGATATACGCCGCAGTGTGGGGCAGGTTTGCAGGCTCGTTCTGCTTCCCCCTCATAGGCACAGGAGCGAGATATGGGCAGTCGGTCTCAATAAGAAGCCTCTCTAATGGCAACTTTGCGACTGCATTGTGCAACTCGATAGCTTTAGGGTATGTTACATTACCAGCGAAGGAAAAGAAACAGTTTTTACGCTGTAGCCCCCATTCGATAAGCGGATCAGCACCGTTAAAGCAGTGAAATAAGATCGGATGGTCGAGTCCACCCAATATATTATCTAGCTGAATAATTGTGTCCTCTGTGGCTTCACGAGTGTGAATGATAATAGGAAGCTTCGCCGATATCGCCATATCGAGCATAACGGCAAAGACCTCTATCTGTATATCTTTGGGGGAGTTGTTTCGATAGTAATCAAGCCCTATCTCGCCAACGCCGATCACCTTTGGATTTTGTAGAAGCTTTTCAAATCTGCCTAAATCTTTAAAGTTGAACTGTTCTGAATCGTGTGGATGCACACCTACACAGGCGTAGACATTATCGTATCGGTTTGCAACTTCGACCGCCTTTATGCTGTCGGCAAGGTCTATACCGATCGTTACGATACGTTTGACGTTTGATTCTGCTGCACGGCGGACGATATCGTCCGTATACTCATTGAGTGGAGGCATATGTATGTGGGCGTGGGAGTCAGTTAAGAGGGGGATGTTCATATTAAAACTTCATACTTAATTCAAGCTGCGTACTCTCCTCTGTATTGCGAGCAAGGCGTATCTCGGTATCCTCAGATGGGAATAGCCCTAGCTCCATGCCGTATATATTATCGGTTTCGTTATCTCGCATATTCACTCTAAATCCTACAACCTTTGCAGGGCGCACTCCGATCTCGATACCGTTCACAAGCACAGTTTCAGTGTATACCTCATGGTCGGTCAGGAGGAGCATATCAAATTTATTATCGGTCGCCTGCCTGATCATGAATGATATAAGCATAGCGGAGGCATCTGCATATACAAATGGCGGCGTCTCTGTGTAGTTGTCAGATTCATACTCCATGTAATCTTGCACAGGCTCCGCTACATCTTTTGCCATACTGAATATTATCGGTGGAATCCCTCTTTTACGATCTTTCTGCACTGAAAAGGTAGCGGATTCGTTATATGTTTCGCCATGGTAGCTTGTGATATAGAGTGGCTTGAATAGCTGTATCTCGTGAACCACAGGGGCAACGACGTTGTACTTTAGACATCCAACATAACCCTCATGATACTCAACGCTATCGTTCGATAATGTCGGTATCGATGAGGCAAAGCCCTGATTGTAATTTATGAGTATTAGCATAGACGCTAATAGTATAATTATTCGCATGAGTTTAACGTTAGTATCCAGAGCTTGTTTTGTCAACTATTTTTTGGTGTGCATATATTTTACCTTATGCCTACTGTTTTTCCAGCTTTACTGCCTTGTTATAGATCTCATCAATATTCATATCTTTGCAAATTTGACTGCGCCACTCTGTATAATCAAATTGATCTCGACTGACCATGCTGATAAATCTTTCAGCATCTACTTCGCCTAGCGCAGCAATCAGAGCATCCATTGCCTCTATGCGAATTACTGTATCTGCTTTCATGATAAATCCTCCATTTTCACTACAAAGTCTATAGGGTTAATAAGCTGAATTCCCTCAATATGCTTGCTAAGTATCCCCTTGTCTGTGGTGATAAAATAATGGCACTCTCTTTTAATCGCACAGGCTATATGAAGTGCATCCAGGCTCTGTATGCCAAGCCGTACAATCGCCTTGCTCTGCAATAATATTGCGTCACTTGAAGGACAGAAATCATCGGCAATCTTCGCCCAAAGAGCGATTGCATTTTGTTTGTCTTCAAATGGATTCTTGCTATTTTCATAGTCGAGCACAAAAGACCAACACAGAGAATAAATGCGCTCTCGAATACACTTTTGAATGTGAAGCTTCGCCTCAGTTTCCAAGCGAATCTTCATTTGTGATTGTGTATCAAATGGTCTATTGTAGCAACAATTATCTAAGTACAATTTTATCATATAGTTATCTTCCCTAAAGGAAAGTTCAATATTACCACCTTCCGATTACGGTCTATATCAATTAAAATCGCTGAATTTTAGAGGATTTTCCTTCTGGCGAGCGTAGATATCTAATACCTTATCCATACTTCCGGTGAATAGGTCGACTAGCTTCGGATCGAAATGTTCGCCACGCTCGTTCTTTAGCAGCCCCACAGCTTTATCGATCGGCCAAGCCTCCTTATATGGGCGTGCCGAGGTGAGTGCGTCGAACACATCTGCTATCGCAAGCACCCTGCCTGTTAGTGGGATATCGGTACCCTTTAAGCCGTAAGGATAGCCTTTGCCGTTGTACTTCTCGTGGTGAGTGAGTGCGATCTCCGCCCCTTGCAGTAGATATGGGCTATCGGCATCCTTTATCATCTCGTAGCCGATGATCGGGTGTCTCTTCATTACATCGAACTCCTCTGGCGTATATAGCCCTGGTTTCGAGAGGATCACGTCGGGGATACCGATCTTGCCGATATCGTGTAGCGGTGCAGAGTAAAACATCAACTCCTGCTCATGTTTATTCGCACCGTACTCTCGCATTATAAGTGTAGAGTAGCTAGCAACACGGTTGATATGTGTGGATGTATCGGGGTCTTTATACTCTGCCGCTTTACCTAGCACCAAAAGAGCCTCAAACTCTCTCATCTCTACCATTCGCACAGCTTTGCGCACCTCATCTTCCAGTAGGAGAGCCTTATCCTTTAGTAGGAGTTGCGCTCTGCGAAGGTTCATAAGGTTTGTAAGACGAGCCTTAAACTCTGCAGGGTTTAGCGGTTTATTCAAAAATTCAGTTGCTCCAGCCTCCAGAGCGTCGATCTTGAGCTGTTTATCATCTGTGACAGCTGTGATCATCACCACTGGCACATCTGTATTTGTACGGCGTAGCGTTTTGATAAAGTCGATACCGTGCATCTCTGGCATCATATAGTCCGTCAATATAATATCTACGCTATTATATGCGAGATACCCTAATCCCTCTTTGGCAGAGGTAAAGCTCTTCACCTCGATCCCTACCATCTCTTTAGTTAAAGCTTCGATCAAGAGCAGGTTGACGGTATTATCGTCGATCGATATAATTGTCATGTTCGTAGTGTTATGCATTTTGCTCTCCCCTAATTATAAAGCGTAGATCTGTTTAATCTTGTCGACTTCATGCACAAGATTATCTAAAAGTGTAATACATGTATCGCAACTTCCCTTCTTACAGCAGTCGTTAAACTGCTCGATAGTTTCTATGATATTGCTAAACTGCATATTCGCAACTGCGCTATACATATTCATGCCATAGTTGATAGCTTCATCGTAATTTTCAGCTGCTATAGCGTCTCTCATTGCTGTCATCTGCGTCTCTGCCATGCTGACAAACTCTACAAGGATCGATTTAAGGAACTGTACGTCGTCTATCCCCATATCGTTTGATAGCTTCATAAGCTCTGATGAGGCGTTTGTGTTAGTATTAATAGTACTTACCAAATATTTAGAAAGTACGTTTAGTAGCTTCTCCTTTACAATCGGCTTCGGAATAAAATCGTCCATCCCAGCCTCGGCATAGATAAGCTGATCCTCCTGAATGACGTTTGCAGTGAGGGCAACGATCGGCACGTGAGGCACGTTGCTCTCTCGCTCCCACGAGATGATCTTCTTCGTGGTAGTTACGCCGTCCATGATAGGCATATGTATATCCATAAAGATCAGATCGTATCGTTTGTGCGTTGCCTTCTCGTATGCCAGAATACCGTTCTCTGCAATCTCAACGTTTATACCAATGTTCGAGAGCATTATATTGATAAGCTGCTGATTTATAGCGTTATCTTCGGCAACGAGTACATCGCCTGTAAAGGTGAGTTCGTTCGCAATCTTTTTATTCGCATCCACATGCCCACCGTACGATATATCGGTGAGGACGTTTACAAGTTTTGAGAAGTTGATCGGCTTAAACATCGTGTGGGCGTCTCGGCTGACACTCTTGATCTCCGTTTGCTCTGCCTCATGTATTATTACAAGAGCTGATGTGTCTGGCACTCGCTGTAGTATTACCTCTACGCTAGTTGCCGATACACCTGTGGCATCGAAGAATACTACGTCGATATCTTTAATCACATCCATCTCATACATATCATGCACAGCGGCAACGTCGCATCGCAGTGCCACAAGATAGCGTATAAGCGTCTTTTCATGTGGAGAGACAGATTCTGAAGGCATAAGTACGACCGCTTTCACCCCTTTGAATGATGGTGCTTCGGAGTTCGTCTTGCCGATCTCAAACTTCACGTCGAACCAGAACTTGCTACCAACGCCGATCTTAGACTCGAGGCTTAGCTGGCTATCCATCAGCTTTGTTAACTTAGCCGATATCGCAAGCCCCAGCCCTGTGCCGCCGTATCGGCGTGTAACGGATGTATCGGCCTGTGAGAACGCTTGGAAGATTCTCACCTTGGAATCTTCACTGATACCAACGCCAGTATCTGATACAGATAGTCTTACGTAGCAGTTCTCTGGATTTTTATCCATCAGGTCGGCAGCGATAGTGATTGTGCCTCCAGATGGGGTAAACTTGATAGCATTGCTTAATAGATTTGCAAGCACCTGGCGTATACGCAGAGAGTCGCCCATTACCGTTGTAGGAATATTGGTGTCTAGATCGAGCAGGAGTGTGACCTTCTTCTCGTTTGCTCTAGCCATATATAGCTCTGCGACGTGTTCAAAGACGGCGAAGAGGTTAAACTCTACATTTTCAAGCTCGATACGCCCACTTTCGATCTTAGAGAAGTCGAGTATATCGTTTATAATGCCTAGAAGGCTATCTGTAGAGTTGTTTATAATCTTGAGGTAGTCACCCTGCACGGCTGTCATCTTAGTTTGCTGTAAAAGTTCCAAAAATCCGAGTATACCGTTGAGCGGTGTGCGTATCTCGTGGCTCATATTGGCGAGGAACTCCATCTTGCTCTTCTCTGCCAGACGTGCCTTTTCGTACGCTTTTTTCAGCTCATCCTCTCTATGTTTGCGCAGAGAGACATCCCTTGCGATATAGAGTGTTTTCCAGTTATCCTGCACCTTGACAAATGTCATCGATAGCTCGATAGGGAATACATCGCCATTTTTGCGCTGTCCCTCAAGCTCCATAGTAACGCTAGAGCCTGGGTCTATCTGGAATCTATGCTGATACTTCTCTGGAAAGAGTATCGGTACAATATTGTTATTATCAACTTCATTTATCTGATAGCCAAACATCCGCTCTGCCGAGGTATTCCATAATACTACATGGTTGCTACTATTTACGATAAACATTGCGTCTTGGGCGTTTTTCGTGAGCGATTGCAGCGCATTTTCGCTATATTCAAGCTTGCGTTCAACCTCTTTCTGCTCTGTTATATCGACGCCAGTCCATACGAGGTAGTCGTCGTGTTCGTCAGAGGTCATCTTGGAGACCGTCCAGCGAGTCAGCCTTATAGAGTTTGATTTCGTGCGTATCTCAGTGGTAAATGTCTGGTGTACGTCGGTGTAAACTCGATCGATAAACGTTTTTACAAAGTCGAAATCAGGGAAGAGCCGTGCAGGATTCGTCCCCTCTAGCTCACCATTTAGGTAGCCGCTTGATATCTCCATCTTCTTGTCGATCCGAAGGATATTGCGATTTTCATCTGTTATCATAAGGAGAATTATCTGCGAATCAAGGATCGCTGATATAAAATCTTTCTCCTGCTTTAGGTCGTCCGTCCGTTTAGAGATCATAGCCGTCATTATGTCGAATGCTCTGGAAAGCTCGCCGATCTCATCGAGCGACTTATCATCTAGCCGTACATTATAATCGCCTGCGGCGATCGTTGCGGCGGTATCTCTTAGATAGTATAGTGGGCGGATCAGGTTGCTTGAAACTAACATCGTAAGCCCGATAATGCCTATAAAGATTAGAATTGCTGCCTTCAAGATCTCCATCAGTAGCGTATGCACAGGCGCATTCGCCTCTTCGTAGGAGATCTTGACGATCAACCCCCAATCAAGATAATTATCTTCACTGAGGGAGAGCTTAAGTGGCATAAAGGCGCTGATCACCTTTTTACCAGTGTAGTCGTACGTGATAGTAGTGCCTGTTTCACCATTCAGCGCACGCTCTACAGCGTCAGATTTTATCTGCTGTAGCATAACGCTTGTATTCAGAGCCTTTATCATGGCTAGTCGTTCAGCGTTGTAGCCTAATTTATCAAGTGTTTGTACGTATTCGTCAAACTTTTCGACATATCTAGAGTTGGTGCGCATTATGCGATCTTGCCCAATCATGAAGCTCTCGCCAGTCTCCCCTAGATCCTCCCATGCGCCGTTATCTGATAAGATAGCGCCGATCCGTTCAGAGTTGAATGTGACGACCATTGCACCAAGGGTGTTGCCTGCAAGATCTATAAGTGGTACAGAGAAGGCGATAAGTGGCTGAAATTTGTTTGGCAGGTAGAATGTAAAGTCAGCTATACCTACATAGTCGGAGTCATGCGTATCGCCAGCGTCTCTTGCCTTCTGATACGCCCTTGATACGCTAGTGTCAACGTATCCAGCGGTCAGCACGTTGGCACCGAAATCGACATCCATATTATGAGAGTAGATGATGTTCCCCTCATTATCGATCAACAATATATCGTGCAGGTCTTTATCTTTTATATAGTTTTCAAAGACAGGGGTATATTTAGTCAGTGTGTTTGTGTATTCGTCTATATATGAATCCTTAACCGGCATATTGAGGATATATCGGCATTGCAGGATCCTCCCCCTTGTGAACGGTGGAATATATTCGTATGGGTAGGTGCCAAAGTTTGCTAACGCTAGCCCTTCGGCAAAATTTTCGTTGTAATATGTTCTTAGATCGCTATAGCAAGCATCTTGCTGGGCAACTGGAGCCTCTCGAAGATTATTAAAGGCATGTTTGAACTCGGTCATCGCCTGGACGACGTTGATATTATAGGAGAAACCTCGCACCTGTGCGATAAAGGAGGAGAAATCCGCCTCCATCCGCTCTGCTTTAATCTTGCGGAGGAGGGAAAGATTATTAGACTGATAGCTGTATATCGTCTCTTTAGCACCGATAAATGCTTGCACGCTTATCATTCCAATGGTGACAAGCCCAAGGATGGCGAACGCTAAGAAGAGTTTTAATCTGACTGTAATGCGCCGATGTTTCAATTTAGTACCCTGTATATAATGAACCCTTAAGTTTCTATTCGCCCTCTTCTGGTCTCATCAGAGGAAATAGTATCACTTCACGAATATTGCGCTTGCCACACAGCAGCATAACGAATCTATCCACACCCATACCAGCACCTGCCGTTGGTGGCATGCCGTACTCGAGTGCTGTTATATAGTCGTTATCCATCATATGCGCTTCGTCGTCGCCGCCATCTCTAGCTGCCACCTGCTTTTCAAATCGGCTTCGCTGATCAAATGGATCGTTCAGCTCGTTGAAGCCGTTTACAAGCTCTACGCCGCAGGCAAACATCTCGAATCGTTCAGTCACGTCTGGATTGTCTGCCATAGACTTTGCAAGTGGAGAGACCTCTTTGGGGTAGTTTATAATAAATGTAGGATTAATTAATTTACTTTCAACCAACAGTTCGAATAGCTCCATCACCATCCGCCCTCTGCCCCACTGTGGGTTGACCTCTAGGTGATTTTTCTTCATCAGAGCCTTTACGCTGTCGGTGTCATTAAGCTCGGCAGGCTCTACATCGGCGTACTGAATCAGAGCCTCCTCCATTGTAAGACGTGGATATGGTGCGGTTAGGTTGACCTCTTGCAGTTCGCCATTAGCCCCCTCCATATATCCCACAGCTTTGCCATTAACCTTTGTGGAGATCTCGACGAAATACTCCTCGATCATATCCATCAAGCCGTTATAGTCGTTATACGCCATATACCACTCTATCATGGTAAATTCAGGGTTATGGCGGACGGAGATCCCCTCATTGCGGAAGTTGCGATTAATCTCGAACACTCGCTCTAAACCGCCTACAACTAGCCTT